>CALDOC010000038.1 GCA_937914675.1 uncultured Sulfurimonas sp. | reverse complement strand
TTCCCTTAAGTTTTATTTTAATTTTCGTGGGATTTACCTACAAGAAGAGTTTTAAAAGCTAAAAAGAGTAAAATAAAATTAGGAAAAAATCACAAAAGAACCCAACACAAAATCAACAAATTAACTAAAAGTCTCTCAAATCAAAAAGAAGATTTGTATCACAAAATATCTACAACTTTAACCAAAGAGTTTGAGTTGATAGCAGTTGAAGATTTAAAACTCAAAAACCAAATGACAAAATCAGCCAAAGGCAACGAAATTGTTCATGGTAAAAAAGTTAAACAAAAGTCAGGACTCAATAGGTCTTTACTTTCGGCTTCATTCTATCAATTTGTAGCGATGCTACAATACAAACAAACTATGCTTAATGACAAACTATTTGTTAAAGTTAATCCTGCTTATACTTCTCAAGAGTGTAGAAAATGTAAGCATAAAGATAAAAACAATCGTCTAAAGCAAGAGAAATTTAAGTGTGTTAAGTGTGGGTTTGAAATTCAAGCCGACATAGGAGCTTCTCTTACAATCTTAGACAGAGGATTAGAAAAAGTCGCTTGAGGCGGGTATCGCCTTTCAGACTTAAAAACGAAAGCCTTTCGCTCAACTCTCAGAGTTGCTAGTTAGGAAGCCGCCACCTCTTTAGGTGGTTGGTAGTTCACACCATATATAACGGAGAACCCTGACACTTCCAACAGCCTATCTGTTAGGGATTAAATCCGGCAATAAATATGATGCAAACCCGGCGTTTAATTTCAGTCTAATCGCACTTTTTGGTGTATCTGATTCTAAATAATCCATTTCTATCAGTGTTTTTATGAGCGTTGTTGCAGTTCTATCGCTTTTGTTGATAATGTTTTGAACTTTTCCTCTTGGTATTTCACCATGAATGAGTAGTTCTTTAAAAAGCGTAGATGCATATTTTGGGAGAGGTTTTATATTTAACATCTCCTCTTCTGAGAGCATAACAAACTTTTCTATTCTATTTCCAAGTAAATTAAGCTGTAAGTTTTTACTCATAAACGCGATTTGATCGAGAGCGGTTTCTAGCATGTATTTTAGATAATAACTCAGTCCCCTTAATGACAATGGTCCTCTTCCATCTATCGCGCTCTGTAGTTTCATATCCGCTAGCGCTAAATGCTTTTTATACTCATCACTGTTTCTGGCTAAACCTCTTGATATATTCCAAAGACCATAACCATCTAGTTTTATATCTTGCAATGAAGCGTCTAAAAATAGTCTTGAAATTCTTCCATTACCGTCTAGAAATGGATGCACCCAAACTAAGCGGTGATGCGACGATAGCGCATAGAGTAGTTTTAAAGCTTTAGTTGATTGTTTATACGCTTTAGAGTATTCGTTTTGAAAATGTGTCATGAGCATGTCTAGTTCACTAAACTTTGGCGCGATATGTTTACCTATGTAAACATCATTTTCTCTCAACGTCCCAGGAACCATGTTTACATGCTTATTTTCATAATTGATATCTAAAAATTTATCCATGCCCTCTTTTGTGTAAAACTCTTTGTGAAGGTTTAGGATAAACTCTTGTGTGTAAATATTTATATTTTCTTTATTCGACAAAGAGTTTTCAATATATTTTTGAACGTCAATATGAGCTAAAGACAAGAGTTGTAATTTTTTTTCATACTCGTTGGATGAAAAGTCTTTTCTCATGGCCTTTTCAATATCAATGGGATGAGTCCCCTCGGATTCAATCTTATTGGAATAGTAACTATTTGTTTTTCTAAGTAAATCTTTGATTGAATTGATTATATGCGTATTATGCGCTCCACCAAGAGTTGCGCTTTTTATGCAAACTTCTTCTGCAAGGGATAAAAGTTCTTGATCGATATTACCCTTGATATCAATTGGTAAAATAGGCGTGAAATACATGGTATTCTCCTGATAAAGATATTGTATCGTAATTGCGGATATAATTTCCGATTATTTATGGGTATAATTGCTTTAAATAAGTCATCCAGAATAAATTTATACATAAAATAGAAATTTAATTGCGGATATTTTTACTAATGCTTGAATAGGAGATTTTACATATTTTAACTAACCGCACTCAATAAATAAAGATTTAAGAACTAACAAGCAACAATACTTTATGGATTAATATTGAATCCACAAAGTATAAGATGATGTAAATTGCAAAGGTTTGTCAAGCGAGCATTTTGACGTGGAGTTTCACAAAAAAGCAATTTTGGAGATGTGCAGAGTCTCGCGCAAAGAGGTAAGAATATTTCCTCTTTTGGATTTGAAAAATCAAAAATCAAAACATTTACAAGAAGTTATTGATTTCTTGAAGAATCAAGGTTTTACAACTAAAATAGTGAAAACGGAGTATGAGTTTCAAAAAGGGGCTAACGAGAGGTTGGTGATTGAAAAATGAATATACAATCGACAAAAATTATTCCAAAGAACTATCTATTATGACGGGAGAATTGCTCTCTGCACAAAGATATTGATTGAGAGCCATCGTTGAAAATATCGTCACGGCCAAATGCGGATGAAGCCAAAACTCTTTTTGACGGCTTTTGCAAAACGAACTTTTAACTTAAAAAAGGCGAGCAATGACCCCTTGCATGAGACTACTAAAAAAAACGAAAATCGAGTACAAATTAGTACAATATTCTCATGACGACGCTTGCGAATCTTACGGCGAAGAGGCTGCTCGAAAACTCGGAGTCGCGCAGGAGAAGGTGTTTAAAACCTTGGTCGTTGTTACGGAAAACAAAGAATTCGCCATAGGGATAGTTCCCGTTTCAAAAAAACTTAGTCTCAAAGCGATGGCAAAAGCGCTAGGAGCGAAAAAGATCGCGATGGCGGACGCTCGCGACGTGGAGAAAATCACGGGTTACGTCTTAGGTGGAGTTAGTCCTCTCGGACAGAAAAAAAAGCTAAAAACCATGATTGACGAAAGTGCTAAAGAGTTCGACTCAATCTTTGTAAGCGCGGGAAAAAGAGGCTTGGAAGTGGAACTCTCCCCTAAAGATTTGCAAGAGTCCATGCAAGCTAAATTTGAGAATATCGCGATATAAGAACATTCAATTGTTTAAGGACATGCTTAAATAGAGTGAAATACGCATAAATTTAAAGTGATTAAAAAAAAAGGAAATATGATGAATATCGGCGTGCCAAAAGAGATTAAAACAAGCGAGTTTAGAGTTGCAATCACTCCTTCTGGAGTTAGAGAGTTGAGTAAAGACGGGCATAGAGTTTATGTGCAGAGTGGCGCTGGCGAGGGTAGCGGCTTTAGCGACAAAGAGTACGTCGAAGCGGGCGCGTATTTGCTAGTGGAGGCTTATGACATATTTGAAATAGCCGAGATGATAGTAAAAGTCAAGGAGCCAATCGCGAGCGAATACGAACTTTTTAAGAAAAATCAGACGCTTTTTACGTATTTACACCTAGCGGCGGACAGAGCTCAAACGGAATTTTTGCTTAAAAAAGGGGTGCGAGCTTTCGCATACGAGACTTTGGAAATAGATAAACGCTTACCGCTTCTCGAGCCTATGAGCGAGGTGGCTGGAAAGATGGCTTCTCTTATGGGGAGCGTTTATCTGGGCAAGTACAATGGAGGAAGCGGTCTTTTGGCTGGCGGCGTTGTGGGAACGAGCAGAGCTAAAGTTATGATTCTAGGAGGTGGAGTGGCGGGCAAGGTCGCGGCGGAAATCGCCGCCGGTCTTGGAGCCGACGTAACCATTCTCGATATTAATACTCAGCGATTACATTATCTAAAGGACGTATTACCGGCAAACGTAGCCACCCTATACAGTACGAGCGAAGCTATAAATAAGTTGCTTCCGGAGTGCGACATCGTCATTGGAACCGTTCTCATTCCTGGCGCCAAAGCTCCAAAACTTATCACAAGAGATATGTTGGGCTCTATGAAAGAGGGAAGCGTTCTTGTCGACGTCTCCATAGACCAAGGTGGATGTTTTGAGAGTTCTCACTCTACAACCCATACGCAACCTACGTTTATAGAGCAAGGCGTGGTTCACTACTGCGTAGCGAATATGCCGGGAGCGTATCCACGCACTTCAACGCAGGCTTTGACAAACGCCACCCTTCCTTATATAAGAGATTTGGCTCGTTTTGGTGCTGAGAATATTTGCAAAGAGCGACCGCTTATGATTAGCTCTCTTAATACTTACGATGGAACGCTTTATAACAAAGCAGTTGGCGAAGCTTTGGATATTCAAAGTTATAGTTTTAATTAGCTTAGAACATTTATGGCGATTATGGAGTGTTGTCAAACGAATAGCAAATAATTAAAGATAAAATCCCTATTTTTAGACTTTTTGATACAATATAAGCGCCAATTTTTGCACTTCGTTTAACAACCGGAGTTCTTTCTTTTTGTTAATGGTGGGAATATTTTACTTTTGAGTTACGTCTTCAATTATTTTAATGGTCGTGTTCAAAAGATCACTTATATCATTTTGACAAATATCAAATATAGTTTCTGCGTCTAAATCAAAATAGTGATGAGATAAAATATCTCTAATCCCTTTGACTTGCTTCCACGGAATATTTGGATAATTGGTTAATAGTTTGTTGTCAGACAACTTGTCAATATTTTTAAATCCTTCTCCAATAGCTATTAGCCTCATTGAGACGCCGTCTAGTTTGAGTAGTCCATCTTCTTCATCTAAAAAATCGTCACTAGAGTTTATGTCTTTACAGCGAGCAATAATCAAGAGTAGCGATATTTTAATATCATCAAGGGTTGATAAAATCATTTTATCTTTATCGCTAAGCATAAATCAAATCTTTATTAATCATCTCTAAAAAGAATGGCTTGATATTTTTGTGTTCTCTTACGATGTCAACCTTAGCATGCAGGTCTTCTTCTATCTGTTCTTTTATGGCTATCATATCAAACATATTAGGCCTCATCTTTACAAATATGTCTATATCGCTATCTGGAGTGGCTTCATCTCTTGCGTAGCTCCCAAATAGACCAATCTTCTCAACGTTGTACCGAGTCTTAAATTCTTGACAATGCTCTTTTAAGTAGTTTAATACATCTAATTTTTTCATAATAAACCCTCGCTAATTTAGCTTTGTTTTTAACTTAACGCAATTATAGCATTTTTAGAAAACAACGGATTGCATGAATCATTCTCTAATTTCAAGATTGATTTAGCGAGTAAATAGTGAGAGAATTATTAAATTATAAATTTTCATCCAAACGCCTACAAATAATATCCCTTCTCCACTTTCTCAGCAACCAACTTCTCAAACGCTTTAATGCCATCTTCTTTATGAGAAAAGTACTCTTTAATGATTCTTGTAGGTTTTTTGTTTTTAACTCCACCAAATGATCTTATAAGCAGATACTCTCCAAACAGGGTAGGGAGTATCTCCAATGAGTAGTATCTAGTTTTTTCGTTAACGACTCTGTAAAGAGTGGTTTTATAGCTCAAGAAGTGATTTGATTTCTTCTGAGGCATAATAAGACTCTATCGCTTTATTAATTACATAATCGAGCTTTTTCTTTTCATTTAAAGCCTTAAGTTCATCTTCTAGCAGAGCTGAAATTATTTTTACTCTTTTAATGTTTTTAACTTCTAGATTAACTCTTTTGCCAACTACTTCTAATTCTTCCATTTAATTTCCTTTATCTCTTTTATTGAGTATATTATAGTTTAAAATGATAAATTGTGCAAATAGTATTGCATCTAGTCATAAAGTGATAAAAATTGGAGTTGTCTTAAGCTTAAAGTTCTTGCTTTTTTGAGGTGTAGTGTCTCTTAAATACTATACATAATTTAATATTAAGTATAGTTTTTTGATATAATGACTCTAATACAACTTCAAGGATAGCGATTTGAGCAATGAATTACTC
>CALDOC010000037.1 GCA_937914675.1 uncultured Sulfurimonas sp. | reverse complement strand
ACGCCACCGAACACCGCGCCCAAATCATGACCATCCTGACGCAGTTGGGCATCCAGCCACTTGAGTTGGATGGCTGGACGTATTTTGATGAGTTCGCTGACGGGAAATTTTATGAATTCTTTTGATAAACATCACTTAAATGACAACCACTGTTTTTTATGTGGGGAATTATTGTCTAAAAAAAATAGAAGCGATGAGCATGTTATTCCTGAATGGATACAAAGGGAACATAATCTGTGGGATAAAAAACTTGCTCTCCTAAATCACACTTTAATCCCTTATAGGCAGCTAAAAATCCCATGCTGTAGAAAATGTAACAACGAATCACTCTCTCAAATGGAAAATGAGATTTCAAAATTTCTTAAGCGAAAGTTTGAATCGCCAACAAAACAAGATGAGTATAAGCTGTTTCAATGGGCTAGCAAAATACTATATGGATTACTATATAAAGAGATGTCGCTTGCTTCTAATCTAGCTCAAAGAGCTACTGGTAGCATTGTCCCAAAAGAATTTCTTGAAAACCTTCTGACATTCCACCATTTCATGACATCCATACAAAGACCCTTTAACTTTGTTAACTTTACTCCTTATTCTATTTTTATTGTAGAAACACTTACGTTTGACGATTCGGAAAAAAACTTTGATTACTTTGATTTCGTTACTATTGGTAATCTTGGTAATGAAGCTGATGCTCTTATGTTAGCTCTTCGTGTTCAACACTACGGAATAATTTGTGTGTTTCAAGACAATGGTTTTCAAAAACAGTTTTTTCAAAAACAGTTTGATCGTTTTCAAGGAATTCCTCTCCATCCAATACAGTTTTTAGAATTAGCCTGCAAGACAGCATATAAACATTCACTTCTTACATTTTCTCCAAGATACTCTTCGCTTATCCCAGACTTCAATTCAAATAATTCAGAAATCACAGTAATACCAATTACGTTTCCCGATGAAAATATTTGGGCGAGTTGGGACAATGATACTTATGAAAAACTATTCTTTTCTATAGCTAAAAACACTGGGTTTGGTGCACTATTACCAGATAGTCTTTATATTGGAGAAAAACATCTCACATGGCTTGATGATGGTCATGGAAACCCTCTAAAAATGATTTAATAGGTAATTTTAAATACAATCAACAAAGGGTGTGTCGTCCATAAAGTGTTGAGTCTTTATCAAGCTATATGTATTTCCCGAGCTTTCAATCTTCGGAGAGTTTTTCAATTATTACCAAAACTCTCCACTTTCCTTTATAATCCGCCCCATGTTAACTCCTAAAGAAATTGAAGCCCGCCTGGAGCGGGTACTTTTAACGGTACAGAAACCCGGTCGCTATGTCGGCGGCGAGTACAACGCCACCCACAAAGATTGGGACGCGATCCAAACCAAAGTCGCCTTCCTCTTCCCCGATATTTACGATATCGGCGTTTCAAACGTCGGGATGAAAATCCTCTACGATCAGATCAACCAACGTGACGATGCCCTCGCCGAGCGCGCCTTCCTCCCCTGGCTCGATTTCGAAGAAGTCATGCGCG
>CALDOC010000036.1 GCA_937914675.1 uncultured Sulfurimonas sp. | reverse complement strand
GGCTTGCTGAATGAAAATTCTACTCACTTTTTTACTCATATTTGCAGTTTCACAAGCTAAAGAATTAGAAAAAGCGTCTATCCAGCTACATTGGCTAGATCAGTTTCAGTTCGCTGGTTATTATATGGCCAAAGAGAAAAAGTTTTACGAAAACGAGGGACTTGACGTAAACATTAAGAAATTCACTCCAAATCTTATACCCATGGATGAAGTTTTAAATAATAGAGCGACGTATGGCATTGGAAGAACTTCACTGCTTATTAGCCAAGACAAAGGCGTCGAGCTTAAACTGCTATCGGCAACTTTTCAATCATCTCCATCTATCATATTAGCGATAAAAGATTCCAATATTACAAGCATAAAAGATTTTGTAGGTAAAAAGATGATGACTTTGCCTCATCTCTACGCAAGCGCTTCAATACAAGCGCTTATCAAACATATGGGCGTTGACGTAAAGAGCATGAAAATTCTGAGTCACTCTTTTAACGTAGATGATTTGATTAACAAAAAAACCGATTTGTTGGACGCGTATATTTCTAACGAGCCTTTTACATTAAAGCAAAAAGGCGTAACTCCCGTTATTTTTGATCCAAAAGATTATGGTTTTGATTTTTATAGCGATTTACTTTTCACTACGACAAGTGAAATAAAAAATCACAGAGAGCGAGTGATTCGCTTTCGAGACGCTTCGAATAAGGGATGGGAATACGCGTTTTCTCATATTGAGGAAACAGTCAATGTAATATTGCAAAAATACAATTCTCAGAACAAATCAAAAGAAGCCTTGCTTTACGAGGCTCATGAGCTCAAAAAATTAGCCTATTACAAAACTCAAAAAATCGGTAGCATAGATATAAGTAAAATTCAGAAAATATACGACGCCTATAACGTGATGGGTTTTGTTACGAACAAACTCGACGTGAAAGATGCGATATTTTTCAGTAATGACATTTTAACGCAGAGAGAAAGAGAGTATTTAAAGTCTAAAAATAAAATCACTTTATGCATCGACCCGAGTTGGATGCCATTTGAAGCTTTTGATAAAAATCAAAACCATATAGGCATGACCTCCGATTATTTTAGTATATTTTCAAAACAGCTAGGCGTTGAGTTTGACGTTGTAAAGAGCGCTAGTTGGTCCCAATCTTTAGAATACGCAAAGACAAGAAAATGCGATATTTTGTCTTTAGCCGTAGAGACTTCGCAAAGAAAAGAGTATCTCAACTTCACTTCACCCTATTTAATCGTGCCTACCGTATTGGCAACGAAGTTTGACAAGCAATTTATAGACGATTTTTCCGCTTTAAAAGGAGAAAAAATAGGAGTGCCCAAAGGCTACTCTTTTGCAGAAGCGTTAAGAAGCAGGTACCCTTTTTTGAATATTGTGGAAGTGGAGAATGAAGTAGACGGATTAAAGCGAGTGACTCAAGATAAACTTTATGGTTACATAGGAACGCTTACCACCGTCGGATATCTGCTTCAAACGCAATTTACTGGAGAACTTAAAATTACCGGCAAGTTTAATGAAAAGGCGCAATTAGGCATTGGAGTGCGCAATGATGACGCAATTCTTTTGGATATATTTGAAAAACTTGTTTTAAATTTAGATGACCAAACAAAACAAAAGATATTAAGCAATTGGTTAAACGTTAAGTATGAGACAAAGCAGGATTACGCTTTTTTACTAAAAATAGGAGTAGCGCTGCTTCTAGTGCTATTGCTTTTTTTGTATCGCCAATACGTATTGAGCAAATACAACAGAGAGTTAAAAACTCAAGTTCATCATGCAACACAAGATTTAAAACTGCAAAACGAAGAACTTCAAGAGTATATTGCAGGTTTTCAACATCTCATGGACTCTTCGCTTGAAGCCATAGTCTTGTCCGATGAAGATTATAATATCGTCGAGGCGAACAAAGTGGCTCACTCTATGTTTCAAGTTAACGCAGAAGAAAGCGTCGGTAAATCCATGTTTGCTTTCGTTCCAGACGCAGATAGAGAGCTTGTAGCGAAATTTATAATGATTGATAGAGTAAAACCTTATGAATTAACTTTATTGAAAAGCGATGGAACAAGCTTTCCCGCTTTGGCAAATGGCACGAACATAGTGAGAAATTCCAAAGAGTATAGATTGAGTTTTTTTATTGATTTAACGGAGATTAAATTAAAAGATAAACAGATGATTGAGCAGTTGCGTTTGGCGCAAATGGGCGAGATGATAAGCATGATCGCTCATCAATGGAGACAACCTTTAAGCGCCATATCCACAAC
>CALDOC010000035.1 GCA_937914675.1 uncultured Sulfurimonas sp. | reverse complement strand
TAACCAATTCATTTTTGGGAGCGCACGCCACTATGGTTGGGAACGAAGATGGACTAATCCCCGCTTTTCGCGTTTATCTTGTGCGAACGCAGAGCGATTACGTGAATCGTTTGCAGTTTGAATTTGCCAAAGCCATGACCGAAGTGGCTGGTGAATACGGCGAAACTCTTGCAGGCGAGCTGTTAATGGAAGCGGGTCATGCCTGTGGATTTTTTACCTATGGCGGAATCATGAATTCACCTGAATGGGAAGGCGCCGTCAAACCCTATCTAAAGAGCAAGGAAGATTGGATTAAAGGGCTTGCCGCGGTTGTAAACACGATGGGATGGGGATACCATACAGCGGTTGAATTAACTGAATCAAAAGCCGTATTTAGAAATTATAACGATTTTGAAGATTTGAGTTATCTGAGAATGTATGGAACGAATAGTCGTCCCATTCACTGGGCTAACAGCGGTGGATTTACTGGACTTATGCAATTAGTGTACAATACGGATATCGTAAATGGCGAAATGATTGAGACGGAAGAGGGTTTTCGAGCGATGAGAAGATCTAAAGTCGGATATAAGACAAAAATGACCAAAGGCATCTCTTGCGGAGATGACTATTTAGAAGTAGAAATTTATTTGTAATCGGATTTGAAATGAATATAGAAAAATCACTATCGCCCGACGCGCAAGAACTGCGGAATCAATCTCTTAAACAAACAAAAATATACAAACGCTTGTATGAAATCGGAAAAAGCTTGAATGAAACGATGCCGATTCCTCAGATCTACGATTTGGCGGTAGAGTTCGCGACGAATGAGCTCAATTTTGAAAAATGCATCATTTTTGAGCATGACGACTCAAACGGTTGGTTCAAAATAGTCAAATCCTCAGGTTATGGCAAACCTTACGAACGGCAAATACTTCGAATTATCAACCTATTGCTTTCAGGCGAGATTATCGAATATTTAAGAGTCAATGGAGAACCTCTCGTCTATACTCAAGAAAATCCAAAAGAGCAGGTGGAGAAATTAGTCAAATCTCTCTTTTTAAATGAAGCGTATTTTGAGCTTTTTGGAGGAGACGTGGAGATACCGCATGGAGTCATCGTGGTGGGAAATGGCGTTGATGGCGCGAACTCTTTTTCTAAAATGGGAACGGACGAGATGGTTATGTTGGCTTTAGGAAACTTCACTACAAGACTCTCTAGCGCGGTAAGCAACATTCTTTTTTATCAAGCGTGGAATAAAGAGCGAAAAAATTTAAAAAAATCCATATACGATCAAACGCAACTCAATATGCGACTGAACAAAGAGCAAAAATTCATCTCCACCATCTTAAACAACACAAGCGCAATGATCGCGCTTATAGACAATAAAGGAGTGATGACGAGAATCAACTCTTATGGAGAAGAATTTACCGGATATACTCAAGAAGAAATCTCTTTCAAGCCTTATTTTTGGGGAAAATTTCTACCAAAGGAAATTCAAGACAAAATTTTTGGCATTATTGAAAACGCAAAGCGAGGAGAGATCGTTCCAAGGAATCAGAACGTTTGGATATCAAAAGAGGGCGAAGCGAGAGTTTTTGATTGGGCGAACGCGTTGATTAAAAACGACAATGATGAAATGGAATATATCGTAACGGTCGGAATGGACGTAACCAATAGCATAGAACAACAAAAAAAATTGGAACAAGCATTGATCATTGCTGAAAACGCGGCAAGAGTCAAAGGTGAATTTTTGGCCAATATGAGCCATGAAATTCGGACTCCCATGAATGGCATACTTGGTTTTCTTCAACTTCTTGAGCGAACCAACTTAGATGAAAAGCAAAGAAAATTCGTTGACGTCATGCATACGAGCGCAAAAACTCTTCTAGGGATTATCAACGATATTTTAGACGTTTCAAAATTTGAGAGTGGAAAATTCGAATTAGATATTACAGAAGTGAATCCATTTATAGAATTTGAAAAAGCGACTATGATTTTTATGACGAAAATCAAAGAGAAACAGATTGTATTTGACATGGAGATAGACGAAAACATTTCCCAATGCGTAAAATTCGACTTGTTGCGAATGCAGCAAATCATCTCCAATCTT
>CALDOC010000034.1 GCA_937914675.1 uncultured Sulfurimonas sp. | reverse complement strand
CTAAAGCGCGCTTTTTTAGGTGGGCTTTTGTCCGCCGGCATTGACGTTTTAGATTTGAAAAGTTCACCGCCGTCCGTACTGCGATACACTCTCGCTAACGATCCTAATTTGGTTGGAGGCGCGCATTTTAAAAGATGCACTTTAGATAGCGTTAGTTCAGAAATCACTCTTTTCAATGAAGAAGCGATTAGAGTTGACAACAACTCCTCAAAAAAGATAGAAAAAGCATTTTTCACTGAACAGTTTAGAAGAGTCGATTACTCTAGAATTGGCACTATTCATGAAGTGGTCAATCGTGAAAAATGCGTTACTTACAGAAACGCGATCGAGAAAAAAATAGACCACGGCATTATAAAGTGTGGTGGGTTCAAGGTCGCGGTAGACGTTATGCATGGTAGCACTTCGGAAATCGTTCCAACGCTTTTAAACTATTTGGGCGTAGAAAACATTATCTTAAACGCTTACTATGATGAAAATAAATTATCCAACATTAAGACTTTGGAGAAAAAGAGCGCGTCAAACATATCTTCCATCGTTAAAAGTTTAAAGTACGATATGGGTCTTTTAATTTATCCAAACGCGCAAAGGGTGAGCATAATAACGGAGGAGGGAGAAAAATTGGATAAGATTAAAGCTCTTTACACTGTTTTGTCTCTCTATAACATTGAAGCGGCGGACAAGAAAAAAAGAGTGTTTTTGCCAACATGGGCGCCAGACATCAAGTACTTTGAAAACCTAGAAATTGAACGAGGAAAATACTCAAACTTCACAGCGGCTCAGCTCATGGGCTATGATTTGGTCGCCACGGTCGATGGAAACTACTCCTTTAGCGAATTCGGATATACTCGCGACGCCATTTATTCTAGTTTGAAGATCATGGAGCTTTTGAGTTGTCATCAAGTTAAGTTGTCAGATTTGGCAAAAACGATTGATGATTTTTACTATAAAACGTTTAAAATCGCTTGCTCGCAATCACTCAAGGGTAAAATGATGAGAAAATTCTTGGAATCGTCTAAGGGCAAAAAGTCGTCGTCGTTAGACGGAGTCAAAATTTGGGAAGATGACAATGATTGGATTTTAATGATTCCAGATCAGTATAGTGAAC
>CALDOC010000033.1 GCA_937914675.1 uncultured Sulfurimonas sp. | reverse complement strand
CACAATGTGGACATATCTCAAAAGAGAATAGATTAAAGCAAGAGCTATTCGTATGTGTCAAATGTTCGTTTACGGCGAACGCCGATTACAACGCAAGTATAAATATCAATAATGCGGTAGGAATTACCGTCAAAGCCTCTTAATATCCGAACGTTAGTTTGGAGTTTCTAGGAAGCTCCGCCCTTTAGGGCGGGGTAGTTCACGGGAAAAATGGGGTGTAAATTAACGAACTAAATCGAAGAAGTAGTCGGTTGAAGCGATGCCTTTCGTATCTTCGTCAAGTTGGTCAAGAACTTTGTTCGTAATCCAAGTCAACAAGTTAATCGCTCCATCGTAACCGCTAATTGAGTAGCGGTGTAGGTGGTGACGGTCGAATATTGGGAAACCAATATAAATCAATGGTACGTTAGTGTCGCGCATAAGCTCTTTACCGTAAGAGTTTCCAATCATGAAATCAACCGGTTGAGTAAATAGCAACGAACGCATATGCCATAAATCTTTACCAGCCCACACATGACATTCCGAAGCTCTTGGAGAAGTGTCAAGCAAAGCTCTCATTTCTTCTTCCCAACCACGCGCTGGATTGTTGCATAGTACGTGAGTTGGTATAGCGCCCATTTCCAAAAGGAATGAAACCATACCCACTAAGAAGTCTGGATCTCCCCAAATAGCGAACTTTTTCGCATGCATATATGGATAAGAATCTTGCATAGCGTCTACAAGGCGACCACGCTCGGTTTTTAGCTTTTGAGGTATTTCATTGCCTGTAAGTTCCGCTAATTTCATAACGAACTCATCCGTGCCTTTAAGACCGATAGGATTAGAAGTTCCACCGGCGTGCTTCCATTTTTTTGTAACCATTTTCATAGTTTTAACAGTCGCGTATTTTTGCAAAGATATGGTCGCTTTAGAATTTTTAGCGTTTTTAGCGTCGGCTATGGTGGTACCGCCTTGAAACATTGAGTAGTCGCCAGCTGGCATGTCCCATTGGTCGGAGTGATCGCCAATCATTGTATACTCGGCGCCAAAAGATTCAACTATCGCTTTTACGGAACGGATTGAACCTATGTAAGTTTCAAAACCCGGAATGATGTTAATCTTTTCATTTTTAGCGACGGGAGCTTCTTTAGTAAGTTGCTCTAAAATACCGTTCATCATGTTATCGTAACCAGTAATGTGACTACCGGTAAACGACGGAGTGTGAGCGTAAGTGATAGGTAAGCTTTCAGGTAAGAACTCTCCACCGTCTTCCTCTTTTGCCGCTATGGAAAAAGCGTAAAGGTCGTCACCGATAACTTCCGCCATACAAGTGGTTGAAACCGCTATCATCTGTGGCTTATAAACCGCAGCGCAGTTTTTAAGACCGTCTTTCATGTTTACAAGACCGCCAAATACCGCGGCGTCTTCTGTCATAGAGTCCGAAACGCATGGCGTTGGCTCTTTGAAGTGACGAGTAAAGTATGAACGGAAATACGCAACGCAACCATGAGAACCATGAACATACGGCATAGTGTCTTCAAAACCAAGAGCTACCATAACGGCGCCAAGCGGTTGACAAGCTTTGGCCGGATTAATCGTAATCGCTTGACGAGCTAAATTTTTCTCACGGTAGTCCCATGATTTAGTCCACTCCGCAATCTCAACAACTTTAGCAGGATTAACTGCGCCCATAGAACCTTCAAACTCTTTTTTATCAGCGAGCACTTTTTGGTACTCTGGCTTTTTGAAAAGGTCTTTACCGTTTACGATGTTATTTACGTCTTGCATTACGCTTCTCCTACTTTATCCCATGGCGCCGTAGTATGAGCCCAAACTGGAGAATTTATAGCTAAATCCATGTCTGCCGCAAATATTGCAAAACCATCATATCCGTGGTAAGGACCACTGTAATCCCAAGAGTGCATTTGTCTATATGGAAGACCCATTTTTTGGAATACGTACTTTTCTTTAATACCCGAAGCCACTAAATCCGGTTGAAGTTTTTTTACAAACGCTTCAAGCTCGTACTCGTTAACGTCGTCGTAGATGACAGTTGAACGGAAGATTTCGTCTTTAGTTCTTTTATAGTCGTCGTCATGAGCGAACTCGTAACCAGTACCGATAACTTCCATGCCTAGATCTTCATAAGCGCCAATAACGTGACGAGGACGCAAACCGCCCACGAACAACATTACCGTTTTGCCTTCTAGCAACGGACGATATTTGTTTGTCACGGCGTCAACCATTGGTTGGTATTTAGCGATAACTTCTTCACATTTAGCTTGAATGCTCTCATCAAAGAACGCGGCTATTTTACGTAAAGATTTAACGGTTTGGCTTGGACCAAAAAAGTTGTACTCAACCCAAGGAATTCCAAACTCTTTTTCCATATGGCGAGAAATATAGTTCATTGAACGGTAGCAGTGAAGCAAGTTCAATTTTACTTTCGTAGTTTGAGCCATCTCTTTAAGAGTGGCGTCTCCCGACCATTGCGCAACGACGCGAAGACCCATCTCTTCTAAAAGAATACGACTAGACCAAGCGTCGCCACCGATATTGTAATCGCCAATGATGGCGACGTCATATTGAGTTACCGCGACTGGTTCGCCCAATATGGTAGGATTGCCGTCAAATACGTAATCGCGAACGGTGTCGTTTGCGATGTGGTGACCAAGCGATTGAGAAACTCCACGGAAACCTTCGCAGTTTACCGGAACAACGGTTTGACCCGTTTTTTTAGTGTACTGTTTTGAAGTCGCGTTAATATCGTCGCCTATAAGACCGATTGGACATTCCGATTGAACGGTAATGCCATTGTTTAATGGAAAAAGCTCGTCTATTTCATGCAAACATTTTTCAAGTTTTTTGTCTCCACCGAAAACGATGTCTTTTTCTTGGAAATCCGAAGTAAAGTTCATGGTTACAAACGTATCTACGCCCGTAGTTCCGATGTAGTAGTTACGACGACCGGCGCGAGAGTACTGCCCACAACCTACAGGACCATGAGAGATGTGAACCATATCTTTTACCGGACCCCATACAACGCCTTTTGAACCAGCGTAAGCGCATCCGCGTTGACTCATAACGCCTGGAACGGTTTTCTTATTCGAACGAACGTTACCACATGTCTTTTGGCTTTCGTCTTCTGGTGAACCAACTCCTAAGTGTTTAGCTCTATTTTTAGCCGCTTTTTCTGGATAAGCTTTTAAAACTTCCTCGATAGCCGCTTTTTGTTTAGCTTCTAATGATTCTGGACCCATGATAGTCTCCTTGTTGATTAATTCTTTCAATTTTTTAAATTGCGTATTGGAGGGGGAGCAAGCCTAAAGGCTACGCCCCTCTGCTTATAAAATTTTTGCTAGCTTACGCCGCTCTAATTTTAAAGTGAGCCATTGAGTCGAATTTTTTACAAAGAGCCATAGTCTCGTAGCCAATTCCAATACTAAGAACACTTATTGCTTATAGAGCATAAAAGGCTAA
>CALDOC010000032.1 GCA_937914675.1 uncultured Sulfurimonas sp. | reverse complement strand
CTAGAGAATGCATACAAATAATAATTATAGACTATTGAGTAGTTTTGTGATACAATTGAACAAATTTGATTATCACATTATACAAAGGGGTCTACATGCCATCTTCTAGTTCAATGAACGCCGTTTGTTCAGAAATACTATCTCCAGAGAGTTTAAACGTTAGTGATGAGCTTTTTGACTTTGTCATGAAAGAAAAGATAGTTACTAACATAACGGACGATATAGAAAAACCATCGATTAACATCTATGCCACTTCTCAATTATATCTCTCTTCAATCATACCAATTTTACATGATTTTGGTTTTAAAATTATTGATGAAGTCGCATATAAAATTGTCAAAAATAGCGAAAATATTTACATAAACCGTTTTAATCTAAAACTAGAAGATATGAAAAAGTTAACTGATTCCAAAGAGAATATAGAGACGGTCATATCTGATTCGCTTAATGGAAAAATACTGACAAGATGCAGATTGTTTGCACTTGTATATGATGAAGATTTATCCATACGAAAAATAATGCTTTTACGTGCAATGGTTGAATACATTGACCAGTCTATTATCTCTTTAAACCAAGAGACCATTTTAAATACAATTACTCAATATTCAAAAATTTCCAAACTATTTGTTGATTACTTTATCGCTAAATTCGATCCAAAACTATCCAAACGTGAAAAAGCCGTTAAAGACGTTGAAGAGAGGATAGAGAGTCAGATTAAAGAGGTTCCAAATATTATGGACGACAAAATATTAAAGCTTACGTATGCTTTAATTCAAAATCTTCTTAGAACAAACTATTTTTTAGGACATGAATCAATTGCGTTTAAAATAGATACTAAAAATTATGCAGAAAATTTAAAAGGTCTTCAACCTATGATAGAGGCTTTTGTTTATCATCCCTCATTCAGTGGGCTACATATGAGAATGAGTAAAATTAGTCGTGGTGGACTTAGATGGAGTGAAAGACATGAGGATTATCGTCAAGAGATAAAATCACTTATGATTACTCAAGAGGGAAAAAACTCTATTATTATACCTGATGGAGCCAAAGGCGGATTTGTTATACATAAGTCTCAAAAAGAGATAACAAAAGAGTTTTTTGAGACTGTATACAGTACTTTTATAAATAATATGCTTGACCTAGTTGATAATATGATAGATGGTAAAATAGTAAGAGATGCGAATATTGTCGCCTATGATGGTGATGATGCGTACTTTGTTGTAGCCGCAGACAAAGGAACGGCATCAATGAGTGATGTTGCAAACGGCATATCAAAAAGTAGAGGTTACTGGCTGGGTGATGCATTTGCCAGTGGTGGAAGCAATGGTTTTGGTCATAAAGATTTAGGAATTACCGCTCGTGGATCACTCGTCTCCACTGAGAGATTTTTTATAGAAAAAGGCATAGATATTAAAAAGAGTTCCATAACTGTTTTAGGTATCGGCAGCATGAAAGGCGATGTCTTTGGAAATGGTCTTTTATACTCAAAGTTTTTTAAACTTTTAGCGGCTATATCCCATCAAGAGATATTTGTAGATCCGAATCCTGATCTAGAAATAAGCTACCAGGAGCGGTTACGCCTTTTCACGGCAGAAAATGGTAGTTGGAGCGCTTATGATAAAAATCTGATTTCAAAAGGTGGAGGAGTGTTTTTTCGCTCTGAAAAAAGCATAGAGCTGAGTACTGAAATCAAAAAAATGTTAAATACGACAAAAAAAACTCTCTCCGGCGAAGAGCTAGCCCGAAAACTTTTAATGATGCAGGTGGATTTACTGTTTAATGGAGGAGTGGGAACCTATGTAAAAAGCAGTGACGAGAGTAACTTAGATATAGGTGATAAACAAAATGAAGCCCTAAGACTTGATGGACATGAGGTACAAGCTAAAGTTGTTTGCGAGGGTGGTAATCTAGGCTTTACACAAAAAGCTCGCATAGAGTACGCTAGAGCTGGTGGACAGATTAATATTGACGGTATAGACAATGCGGCAGGTGTTAATACATCCGATCACGAGGTCAATTTAAAAATCCTTCTAAACATCATTAAATCAAAAAACCTTTTAAATGAAGAGGGAGTAAACACAACCCTTCATAATTTAACCGAGCAGGTCGTCAACCTTGTGTTATGGAACAACTATCATCAATCACTAACTATCTCAAGAGACGCTATGCTAAGTAAACGTTATTTGAGTGACTTTTTATCTACTATTGAAGTGCTTGAAAACAATCTTCAAAGTTTCAATAGACGTGATTTTTATATTCCTAAAAATGAGAGCATAAATGAGGTTCTTTGTCCCAAAGGCACAATTGTAAGACCAGTTCTTAGTTCATTGTTGTCATACTCTAAAATTTTTGTAAAAACTATACTTTTAGAATCAAAACTCATTGATGAAAATTTTGCTATGCCATATCTCTATAAATATTTCCCAAAATCTTTTGTTGGAGCGTATGAGCATGAGATAACACATCATCCACTTCGTCGTGAGATTATTGCAACTATGATGGCTGACATTGTCATAAATCTTCAAGGCGTTACTTTTATCGCTTCCTACAAAGAGAAAC
>CALDOC010000031.1 GCA_937914675.1 uncultured Sulfurimonas sp. | reverse complement strand
CCCGTAGAATCTGTCGCCGTGACGTAACCAGCGCCTTTTTGATTAATGTTTCCAGCTGTTCCATATGCGCTTGTATGATTTTCATTGATAAACCATCTTGGGTCGTCACTGATATTTGAATCTACGCCATTTTGAAGTAGAGTTTTGTAACACCCAGCTCCATCACAAAAAACTTCATAGTAGATAAAATCGTTAGCCGGGCTAGCCGTAGTGCCAACAGGAGTGCTAAATACTTGCCTTTGGGAATTGTTCCGTCCATAGTAGTGAGTTATATTCTTGTCTATGTTCAATGAACTTTGAGTTGTTTTGTTATTAATTAAATCAGCGTTAAAAGAGCAATCGGTTGCTGGATTTGTACAATTGACGTCATAAGAGTTAAAAGTCACGCTTATTGGATTTGCCGCATTATTTACAGTTCTGCCATAGTTGAGATTGTGAATAGTATTTATCGTTCCATTCATATCTTTAATAAAATAATTTTGTGGCGTTTGAACAAGTATGGACGCTAAAGGATTGCTTTCATTTGTATCTATGTCATTCGCCGTAACCGTTACGCCATTTAGATTCAAATTATGAAATCTTGACTGATAAACAATAGCGTTCCCATTAACATCCAAAAGAGTAGTGTCAGATTTACTTAGATTTAAGTCTATAGGTACGGCATAACAATCATTTACGAAGTTACTTAGGTTAGAGTCATTATATCCGACAGCTTTTATCTTTCCATTGAGATGAAATGACATATCTTGGTCTTGTGACATATTCGCCATGTAAACAAATGAAGCAGGAGTCAAAACGTTATTGTTTGGTCCTACGCTCGGAGTTATGCCGCTCATGTCAAACTTATATGGGTGAAACGTTACATTGTAATCGTTATATATTATATTCGCGTTACTGTTGACATGGCTAGAACTTATGTCGCAGCCATTAAGAGTGATTGAATTATTCAGTTGAGTCAGCGTTGTATTGGCTTTACAATCCTGATATGGAGTGGCTCCGTCCATTTTAAAATAAGGGCTAGTGTGGTGTCCCATGTATAGAATGTTGCTATCAACTGAAGTCCAATAAGTATCTTTAATATTTAATCTATACTCTCCAACTTGATTATTGGAAGTATTCACGTCGACAGAGCCATCTAAAAACCGCATATTTATCAACTTGTCATCTTCATCATTACATGCGCCAGAGGCAACGCCAGTTCTTGTTTCCCAATTATATTG
>CALDOC010000030.1 GCA_937914675.1 uncultured Sulfurimonas sp. | reverse complement strand
ATTATGTTGCCAAGTTCAATCATAAGTCCCGTACTTTCGGCTATATGGATGAAATCATCAGGAAATACAAGACCCTTTGTTGGGTGTCTCCATCTTACGAGCGCTTCCGCCCCATATATTGCTTTGGTATTCGCGTCTATTTTTGCTTGATAAAAAACTTCTATCTGATCTTTTGATTTAACCGCATAAATGAGGTCTTGTTCCAAAGTCAGTTGTTTGTCAATAAAATTACCCATAGAGTTGGAGTAGATTTTGTATTTATTTCTTCCGTCGTTTTTGGCTTCATACATGGCGGTATCGGCGCTACGTATCAACGAGTCGGAATCTTTTCCATGCTGAGGGTAGATTGAAAGACCAATGCTTGAAGTGACGTAGAGCTGATGCGTTCCAATATCGTGTTTTTTCTGTAAAGCTTTTTGTATTTTCGCGGCGGTTTTTTCTGCGTCTTCAACATTCTTAATTGATGGAAGCAAGATTACAAATTCGTCACCACCAAAGCGAGCGAGAGTGTCAGACTCTCTTGTATGCTCACGAAGCACTTTGGTTATATAGATGAGAAGTTCATCGCCTACGCTATGCCCTAACGTGTCGTTTATAAGTTTAAAATGGTCAAGGTCTAAAAATATTACGGCTAAACTATCCTTATTTCTTTTTGCGTTTTGGAGAGCCTTATTCATCCTATCTTTTAGAAGGGTTCTGTTTGCGAGACCTGTTAAGGAGTCATGATAGGCGAGTTGCTCAATCATTTTTTTATTTTCGACGTCAGCTGTAATATCGAGGCTCACGGCTGTAATTTTAATGGAACCATCAACTTTTTTACGAACTTTTCCTTTGGTTTGGATATACAATTCTTTTGAATTTTCTAGCACAATACTGTATTTTAGATGAAATTGAGCGCCATTTTTTAAAGCGTAGTCAATAGACCGAATCACTCTCTGATAGTCGACTTTTGATATGAAATTTAAAAAATCATTCCAAGTTATCGTTCTGCTCAAATTAATGCCGAGAATGCGGTAATATTCATCGCTTAGCGTAAGCTCGCCACTCACCGCGTCATAGTCAAAACTTCCAATTTTCGCCATTCTTTGAGCGTCTTTTAAGTGAGCTTTTTTTTGTAAAACGCTAGCGTTTAAACTTTTACTCTTTTCTATGTATTTTATTAAGTTCTTAACCATAACGTTTGCAGATTTAGTTATGACGTAAAGCTCATCATTTGTTTGTGAGTTAAAAATAAAGTTTTTTGGAACGTCAGGGTTAAAGTTTTCGAATGACACGGCTAGTAGATTGAGTTGTTTGAGTGATCTAAATAGCATGTATCCAATGAGCAACATGGAGATAATAAATAACAAGACGGATAGAGCAAACCAATTATAAAATTTTTGCATGTACATATTGTAAGATTCATTGGAATAGACTAGCGTTAATTTCGCAATTTCAAGATTTGTGGAAGGATCAGTGAGAATATCCATTGCTTTAAAATGACCAGCCGCTTCTAGCTCTTTAAGAGATTTATTATCGTTTGAAAAGATAAGTGGCTTGATAAATTTTTTTGAATCAATTTGGATTAAAATTATTTTTTTATTTTTGAGCTGGGAAACAGCTATCTCTTCAATGGATTGAGTAAAGTCAAAACCAAGATTTAGGGCAATTGATGGAGATATATTCTCTTTAATTGAAGCTAAATCCTCTTGTATCAAATTAATATAACCTTGAGAGAAAGAGTTTTTTGCGCTATAAATCATCAATCCAATAAAAATAGATGATAAAATAAACAGTGAAAGCAAAGTTTTAAAGATTAATGAATTAAAAGAGATTTTCATATTAGTCAACTCTCTTATTTTGATAAATTGTTGAAATTTTTAATAAAATTGGATGAAGTGAGATATTATTGTCTTTAATTGCATGAAGATTTATAATTGGTTTGACTTTTACTCCAATATCTAAAGAAATCATAGAGCCAAGAGCCAAGTCTGCAATGGAGTACGAAAAAGAGAGAGTTTCGCTTTCATGCAAATTTTTTAAAATTTTTTTTATATTGGTCCTAGTACTAGGAAATAGATAAGAAATATTCGCTTTTAGTTTTTCTGGCTTGCTATATGGCGTTAATTTAACATTAATAGGATGCTCCTTTAGACCATTTTTATATTTGCTCATTATTTTTTGTTTTAGTAGTTTGGCGCTATTATAGTTGCTATTATCATAATATAAAACAATGGTAATTGCGTTATTATCAAGTTTTTCTGCAAAATTGATATCTAAGAGTGATATTTTCGGTACCAACGTAGCATGAATGCTTAAGAGTGATTCGTTGATGTTCGTTGAGAACAAGGATGCGCTAAAAGTTATAAGAAGAAAAAAAAGTTTCATTAAAACGCCATTGAGACTTTTAGCAAAATGCTTCTGCCTTCCTCATCGAAGTCCGTTAAGTTTGCATTGGATTTTAAGGGAAGGGCGTAGTACGTTCCCTTATCAAATAAATCTTTAATGATTAAATTGGCCGAAAAGGCTTTATACGCGTAAGAAACGGTTTCATTAAAAATGACGCCACTCGGCATGTCGTCTCTTATGGCGTCTGTGGATTCGCGCTTTGAACAAGAAACATATTTTAAAAGCGAACCAAAAGTTATTCCTGCCTTCGACTCATACGTTAGAGAAGTGGAAGCCAACGTGTTTGCCACGTTCGCTAAGGCTGTTCCATCTTTATCTTCCGCTTTTATATAACTGGCAAAGACGTTAAACTCTATTTGATTATTTGGAATGTAAATATACTCTAACTCTGTTCCGTAAAAATTATTTTCCGAGTTCTGAACATAAGCGCGTTCTGGTTGTGTAATTAAATCTTTGATTTGAATCATATAAGAGTTTATTCTTAGAGTATTATGATGATTTTGTTTAAAGATTATACCTGCTTCAACGCTATCGGAGGTTTCCGCTTTAAAGTCCGGATTTACCGTTAACTCAATCCATGACGGCGCGCGGTACGCATGAGAGTAAAGAGCTTTTAATCTTACTCTGTCCGTTGCTCTATACACTATGCCAAGAGTAGGCGAAAATGAATCACCAAAATCGGAGTAGTCATCATATCTTAATCCGGCGGTTATATCTAATTTTTGCGTGAGAGAATATTTGTCGTTTAGGTATATGGAGATTGTATCTCTCGAAGAATTGGGACTTGAAGGAGTGTAGAGTGTCGCTTTCAATGTTTTATCAGACTCAAATCTTGCACCAATTAGTAACTCATTGTCGTTTAAAGATTGAGAAATTACATCTAATTGAGAAAAATAAGATTCCTCTTCGTAGTTAGAACTTATTGTTCCAAGAGCTGAATGGAGCGCTTCAATGTTTTGTCCATATTTATTATATCCAGCAAGGATCGATAGTTTGTTATTTCGGCTTAAACTATTTTTGTAAGAGACTTGCGCTAGATAGGATAAATTTTCATTATAGTACGCGTCTCGCGTCGTATCGTATTGTCCGAAAAGTCCATAAGCGTTGCCTATGTCTGATTTTTTAACTCTCGCTAATAAGGCGAAACGTTCATCACTGATATTTAGACCAAGTGAATAATCTTTTAAATGTTGGTCGTTTTCAATCATTTTATCGTTTGAATGATAGTAAGCGTCAAGCGATAATTTAACATCGTCTAGCTTTGTGGACAACACTGTTCCGATTAAGTAGTCATTATAAGTTCCAGCAGACGTAAAAATAGCGTTTACAACGTCTTTTTGTGAACTTTTTGTAATTATGTTTACGACGCCGCTTATCGCTCCCGAACCATACAAAACTGAACCAGCGCCGCGAATGACTTCTATCCTTTGAATAAGTTCAATGGGAAAATCCAAGTAGTAGTATATAGAACCACGGTAAGCGTTGTTTATGGTAACGCCATCCATCATAAGTTTTACTTCGCCCTTTTGCATGACTCCACGAAAGGAGACGATGGGCACACCCGACAGCTCCCTCTTCAATTGTATTCCTGGAACCAATCCAAGGGCTTCAAATACGTTCGTCACTCCTAGTTTTTGGAGTTTTTTAGCGCTCAGTACAGTTACAAAAGATGGAGTGTCATCAATGTTGAGTTTGCTTTTGCTTGCAATTTCGCTCACTTCATCTAAACTTTGCAGAAAGTCATCTTCGATATTTAATGTTTCATCTGAGAAAAGTACAGATATTATAATTAAAAAAGTTAATATATGTTTCATATTTAATCCTTACTTATTAAAGTCATTATTATATCCCCAATAAATCCATACCAAATTAGACAACAAGCCAAATTGCTCTATAATTA
>CALDOC010000029.1 GCA_937914675.1 uncultured Sulfurimonas sp. | reverse complement strand
TGTGGTAAAAACTGATGACGGAGTGGAGCTTGAGGGCGTCGCTTACGAGCCACATAATAGTTCTTCGACTCTTCTCGTTTTTGTGGGACGAAGTCATGACGTTGTCGGAATCATCAAGAAACTCTCTCATTGTTATCCAAACGTGAGAGTAATCGCTTTTAATTATCGTTCTTACGGGCGAAGCGGGGGCAGTGCGAATGAGAAGAACCTGCTCAAAGACGGACTTAAAATCGCGGAGTTGGTTCAGAAAAATTACGGAGATTTTTATCTCTTGGGCTTTTCCTTGGGCTCAAACATAGCTTCTTACGTGGCGACAAAATGTGAAGTAAAAGCGCTTTTTTTAATTGGAGCGTTTGATTCCATCGCCTCTCTGGCGAAATCTAAGTTGTTAGACGGTGGCTTCTTCGCCAAGTTCGACTACTCGAAGATATTGAGATATAAATTTAGAACTTTCGAATATGTGCGAAATGTGAAGATTCCCACCTACTTGTTCGTCAGCAAAAGTGATGAAATCGCGTACCTGAAAAACTCGAGAGAGCTGAAAAAAAGCGTGAACAATTTGGTTTATTACAAAGAATTTGATGATTTAACGCATAAAGAACTGCTTTGGGACGATGAAGTGGTAAATAAAATAAACGAGGTTATGCATGAAAGAAACGCTCTTTAGCGAAAATAGTTTTAAAGTCTATCTGCTTATGTGTTTGTTGGCGATAGAGTTTTTGGCGACGACGACAACCGTTCATATAGAATTGGTTGAAAGCTTTTGGGACAAGGCGAATCATTTTTTCGCTTTTTTCGTGCTTTACTTTTTGCTCTCTTTCGCATACGGGAAGTTCAGTTTACTCGTGAAAATTTCGTTTTTGCTGGCGTTTGGATTGCAGATAGAAATCGTTCAAGATTTCACGGGAAGAAGCGATTTTTCAATGCTTGACATTTTCGCGGACGGAGTTGGCGTGGCCATTGGCGTCGCGAGCGTTTGGATTTTCAGAGGTAAAAATCTTCCTTTTTAGCCGTATCGACTAAAAAAAGAAAGTTTTAACAGAAAATCGGAACTTCTAAATAGATTTTAAAAAGCAAACAGCGCTCTAGCTTGAAGAATCTGCGTCGTGCCATCATAATTATCGGTACTAGTAGGTTCGGCTATAATATAATTGAGCATGAATTTAAGTTCTTTATTTACGTACCAATTAATTCCAAAAGTGTAATCGCTTTGCATTCCTCCCACTTCGTCTTTGTCATTTAAATCTATAGATGAATATCTAAAGGCAAACTCTAACGCTCCCTCTCTGCTGGGTTTTATCTTAGCCAACGTTGAATCCTTAAATCTATACGCTCTTCCCAATCCAATGAGAAAGTAACTCCCTTGAACATAATAAGCGTCAAAATTATAGCTCTCGTCAAGATTCTTGAGAGTAGCTGTGACATATTCAGATTGTAAAGAAAATTTATTGTTAATATAGAGAAATTCTAGATTGTTTTTTTTGACATTTTTAACATTTTTTACTTTAACGGAAACATATTTGTCCAATATGGAATCCGACTCCGAACTTTGCTTAAACTTAACACTCTCTCCATTTATATCTTGATACATGTAAGCGGTCCCTATCGAGAGAAGATGTTTCTTTTTGAATTTATATCCGTAAGTGAGTCGAGAGGAGTAACCACTCTCCGGAGGTTCGTCATTGATACGATCATCGATAGAATTGGAAAAAACAGAGGTAAAGAGGTTGATTCTACTCTTATCTAATTTTGTTGAGAGAAGAAGTTCCCCTCCAACTTTTCTTCCTTCCCCATAGGCGTCCGTAAGCGCTCTCTCCATAAACGTAGTGTACTTAGAACTACTATAGCGCTCTAAAGAGAAAGGAACTTTTATATTTCCATACTTGATTCTGTAGCTTGTACGCAAGGGCTCTATCTTTCCTTTATAACCTACAAAAACATCTTTATATTTATCGTCTCCGGTAAAACTGTACTCTAACTCATAAAATAATTTTTCATTAAAAAAGCTGCCTTTGTGATAGACTCTAACTCTCCTCCAGTCTGCGGCAAAGTAAGAATCGTCAATTGCATTGACGTACGCTACGTCATAACTAATCTGCGCTCCAAATTTGTACTTGTAATCAAAGCTTGTATTCGTATCTTTGTTTTTTAATTGACTAAGATATGGTTCATAAAAATAAGGCGTATCTTGTTCTGCATAGAGTGATAGACCCAAAAGTAAAATCAGTAACGGTTTCATAAGTTCTTCCTTCGATAATTTAAAAGTTATGGATTGAGATAAGCGCTGACGGCGGTCGCTCGCTGAGTGGCATGATCTTTTAGCAAGCTAACGGCTTGAGTAAAATCACTACTACTGGTTAGAAACGTAAATCCATCTCGCTCCGTAGTGGCGTATGGCTCTATTAAAGTCGAATACTTATCATAAAGCGTTTGCATTTTCGTTGTTTCAAACGCGTCGGCAATGACCTCTTGCAAATATGCGTCATATTGCGTTTTGTACGTAGCGTCCTCATAAATTTTTGAAATTAAAGGCCAACTATTTGAGTTAAGGTTGGAAAAATCTAAATTTAACGCTCCTTGCATATTGCCTTCTTGAAGCGCTTCATTATTATCCCATGGAATCCATGTGAGTTTATCGTTGTCTGGGTCATTATACAGATAGAAGTTATGTGGCATAATTCCATATGTATCCCAGTTTTGTATAATTCCGTTAACCGCAAGATATTTTAAAAAGACGGGAACGTTAAAAATAGACTCAAGATTTGCTCTCCAAGTCGTTGGAGAAGCCGTTCTATCGCCATCATGCAAAGTGGAAAAAAGCGTTTCCACGTCAGACCAATCTGCCGCGTCTTCGTTTGTTTTTTTAGTAAAATCGTTTTGACTAAAGGTACCCTCTATAAAATCGGCACTACCATCTTCTGGCTTGTAAAGATTTCCACTGTCACTTGAAAATTGCGTGTCCAGAACACTCCCATCCACTTCTTCCACTAAGGTATATAGTCCAAAATATTCAGGACCATTCCCATAGTCGAGATAGAGAGTATAAAACGCGGTATGCGATACAACCATGCCAGCATTTTTAAAAACGTCCGCGGCAACTTTTTCTCGCATTTGTGAAGCGTCATTATAATTATTTTTTAAACTTAATTTCTTAAAGCCATAAAAACGTTGATTGTTAATTTGAGGATACTCATCTTCAAACTCATCAAAATCGAGTTTAAAAGAGAGTTTTAAGATTCCATTCTGCCAACTTGTTTGTAAGCTAGAGTTACCTTTAAATCGGATGCCAGCGCGATACCATGTTTTTCCATTGTAATAGACGTCAGCGGGAACAAAGATGGGATCTTCGTCTGTCTCCACTAGAACTGAAATAGCTCTATTGGTTGGAGGAGCACCTATGGGAGCGGAACCAACTGTAGGGGCGCTAGTGGAAGACCCAAAAGCGCCATAAGTCGTAGTCATATCATCTAGCATGCTTTGCCAACGATCAGCAGAGACGACAATATCTAATCGTTTTACTTGCGTATCGTCAAATACCTCTGTAAAATTCGCGTCAGCGCTTTTACTATGGGTAGCATCCGTCCAATCAGTCGCGTTAAAATCGAAGTCTTCGTACCCCACTGTGCTGTTGCTTTGAACCGTTGAATCAGTTGAGTCTTCACTAGCCATATCAGAAGTGTCACATCCAACAAACGCCAAGGCGCTTATTAAAAGTAGCGTGAATATCGTAACTTTTTTCATCTTTTTCTCCTAGAAGTTTAATGTTAAGATTCTAGGAAGAAAATTTAAACATAAACTTAACTCAAAGTTAATGAAAGTAAATCATCTGAGAAGTTTTGTTTCTTATGGGCAATGGTTCACCGACTACTTATCTTCTCT
>CALDOC010000028.1 GCA_937914675.1 uncultured Sulfurimonas sp. | reverse complement strand
TTCAACTGTTCACATGACAAGTTTCATCTTATCGAACAACCTATGACGGGTTCAATGCTTTTTGACAATCTTATCACGCTGATAAACGATAATGGAAACGCTCATGCTCCAAAAGCGTTTACAAAATCGCAATCGGCGCAATACAGCGGAAATATTCTTATAGCCGAAGATAATGAAACAAATCAAATACTCATAAGCACCATGCTCGAGGAGAGAGGACTGCAATACACAATCGTAAACAACGGAAAAGAAGCCGTTGACGAAGCGACTCGAAACAGTTATGAGATTATTTTAATGGATATTAACATGCCCATTATGGATGGCGTAACCGCTACGAAACTTTTGAGGAAAAATGGATACGAGAAACCGATTATATCCCTCTCGGCTAACGTTATCGAATCAGATAAAAAAGAATTTTTAAAAGCTGGAATTAATCAAACGCTCAATAAGCCAATTATACCAAAACGACTCGATAAAATTTTGAATGATTATTTAGACGTGAAAAACGATGTAATGACTTTAGATTATGACAAAATAGATGTAGACCTAATGGGTAAACTTCTTTCCATACCAAATAGAGTGATCATACTGAAACTTCTAAATAGTTTTTATCAAACCGCCGCGACTATTCTTCAAAAGTTGCAATCGAATAATTTGGATAAGAATTTGCTTCATAGCGTAAAAGGCGTAGTGGGCAATTTAAGATTAAAAAAACTTTATAATTTAACCGTAGAGTTTGAAAAAAGCGTCAATGAATGGGAAGATGGCGCTCATGAGAAAAATAGAGCAATTATAATATCTCACGTTAAAGAGCTTATGCGACAAATTGAACTAATTGATAAATAAATATTTATCGCCATTTGAAACTTCAACGTCTCCTATAGAGTTTTGAAGTTTTTTGTAAATTTCAGGTACGGTTGTTGAATTATCTTTGCAATTATACATGACGGTGGAGATTGTTACCAAAGATCCTATCTCTTTACTTTTATTTACAGCCATATAGATGGATTCGTACAATTTTTTAATCTCGCCAATATCATAATCTTTTAGTAAAATTCCAAAGCTTATGCCATAAAGTCTTGCGACTTTTGCGTTATTGTAAGCGGTTTCTTCAAGTAATTTTGAGAAAAATTTAATAATTTTATTTGCGCTATAGAAACCATAAACTTTATTTATTTTTTCAAATCTATCAAGCTTAAGATACATGACCCAAAAGTTTTCATCCTTGTTAAGATAAGATTTTATTTGCGAGTCGAAATAAAGCGCGTTATGAAGTTTTGTTAGTGGATCCGTTACGCTCAACTGGGCAAGTTTGGACTGTTTATCTTTTATCTCTTGCAAATACGCCATGTTTTGAAGATGCGTTTTAACGCGAGCTTTCAACTCAACGCCATTAAATGGCTTAGATATATAATCCACTCCACCAACTTCAAACGCGCAAGATATAAATTCAATGTCAGTTTGCGCCGTTAAAAAAATAACGGGTATATCTTTCGTTTTAATGTCTTCTTTTAGTATTTTGCATACCTCAAAACCATCTTTTCCCGGCATGTTAATGTCAAGTAAAACAAGGTCGACGTTTTTTTTTAACACATTTTCAATCGCGCCTCTCGCGTTCAAAGCGAAAGAGAGCTTGTAGCCCTCTTCTTTAAGATAAATGGCGGCCAATTCTATGTTAAACTTTTCATCGTCAACAATTAAAACATGAAAGTTATTACTGGTTTTCACATAAAACTACTTAATGTATGAACAACAATAATCGGTAACGCTTTTAATTTTCAAATCAAAAGACGAGTTTGCCCCGACTTGAAAAGTCTCAGGAGTATGCAGCGTTTTCCAATCTTCATTTGGTAGTCTTATCTCTAACTCCCCACTTAACATCTCCATAATTTCCGCTTCGTTTGTTCCAAAAGTATACTCGCCTGGCAACATAACGCCCAAGGACTTTCTACTTCCGTCGCTAAACTCCAAAGTACGACTACTCACTTTACCGTCATGATAAATATTTGCTTCTTTTACCGCCGTTACGTTTTCAAACTTTGCCAATTTAATTCCTTTTTTTATTTATATTATGATACCCTAACTAAACTAATTTTTCAATGATTAGGAAATTAAAAAGGATTTATTATGAAACGATATCAGTGTGGCGCATGCGATTATATTTACGATCCAAAAATTGGCGATGAAGAGAATGGCATCGCGCCTGGAACGGCTTTTGAAGATTTGCCAGAGGAGTGGACTTGTCCAGACTGCGGAGAGCCTAAAGAGAGTTTTGAAGTTTTAGAAGACGATTAGCGCCTCTTTAACTCTTGCTTCCATGAGTGAGTTTGACTCTTTGCGAGTGGGTGATGGCGACGGCCATGGCGTCGGAAATGTCAAGAGGTTTGATCTCTTGTTTGATGTTTAAAAGACGTTTAACCATAAACGCCACCTGTTCTTTTCCCGCTTTTGCTTTTCCAGTCAGCGCTTTTTTTACTTGTAGCGCGGTGTACTCATGAAACTGTCCAAACTCTTGGAGTAGTTTTAACATGATGGCGCCGCGAAATTGCGCGAGTTTTATGGTTGTTGCTGGATTATGCGCGTAAAATATATCTTCCATAGCCACTTCGTCTATCACATGATTTGAAAATATCCTATCCAAACCCTCAACCATTTGCGGTATTTGAAATTGTAAATCTTCCGCCTTCATCTTAATAAGTCCAGCTTCCACCAAAGATATTTTTCCTTTTTCCAAAGAGATAAGAGCGTAGCCCATATTCCTAGTTCCTGGGTCTATTCCAAGTATTATCATTCTCACCCTTGTCCATCTTAAAAAATATTGCTAGATTATACTCAAAATAGTATTATAATTTGAGTTGATAAAAGATTAATGTAAATTTAACTACAATAAGTAAAAGATTATGTGATTGAGGTAACCATGGATACTATAAATATACTCGCCGTTGATGATGAACCGTTCAATTTGGATTTAATTGAACTTGCTTTTATGGACTTTGCAAATGTAAACATAACAAAAGCTTTTAATGGCAAAGACGCCTTGGAAAAACTCCCTGATTCTCATGCTAACGTTATTTTACTGGATCTTAGAATGCCAATTATGAATGGACTTGACACATTGGAAATACTCAAAAACGATTCCATATTTTCAAAAATACCCGTCATTGTTGTAACCGCCAATAGTGAAGAAAAACATAAAGCCCTTAAACTAGGCGCAAATGATTTTTTATCAAAGCCTGTTGATACGGAAGAACTAATACTGCGTACCTTTAATCATTCACAACTCCATAAGAGCCAACAAAAATTAGAAGAATTAAATCAAAACCTAGATGAGTTAGTGTTACAAAAAACTCTCAAACTACAAGAAGCGTTAAATTTTGCGCAAGAAACGGAATATGAAATATCGCTAAGATTAGGCAAAGCCAGCGAATACAGAGACTTAGAGACAGGGATGCATATAAAAAGAATGAGTCGTTATTCCGCGTTACTTGGCAAATTAAGTGGAATGGACGCCGATGAAGAAAAATTGCTTTTATATTCATCCCCCTTGCACGACATAGGTAAGATTGGCATCCCCGACGCAATCTTACTAAAGCCGGGAAAACTAGACAATAGTGAGTTTGAGCTCATGAAACAACACTCTTCCATAGGAGGGCTCATGCTCTCCGATGGAGATAGATTTCCAATAATTAAAGCCGGTAAAATCATAGCGACGCAACATCATGAGAAATATGATGGAACGGGATATCCAAACAAATTACATGGAGATGAAATTCATATATACGCCAAAATAGTCGCTATCGCCGATGTTTTTGACGCTTTATCGTCTAAGCGCGTTTATAAAGCCGCTTTTCCTTTGGAAAAGACGTTAGCGATTATAGAAGAGGGTAGAGGCACTCACTTTGATCCAATAGTGTTAGATCTGTTTTTCAACAATATAGATGATTTTTTAGCTATCAAAGAGGCCTTTCCAGATTGTGAAGAAACCCCACACATATTAAACCTAATTGAGGAGTATAGATGAAAATACTAATTGTAGAAGATGAACCATTTAACGTTATGGTTTTGGAGGAAATGATAAAAAATTTTTATCCCGACATAGATATTACAAGCGTTGAAAATGGTAAGTTGGGTTATGAGATACTAAAAAACGACTCTTTTGATTTGGTTCTCAGCGATGTTAGCATGCCCGTTATGGATGGCTACGAACTTGTCAAAAAAATTAAAGGAGAGTTGGCTCTTAACGTCACCACTATTGCCGTGACCGCTTTTGCGATACAAGGAGATAAAGAAAAGTTGCTTCTCTCAGGATTTGACAATTACCTTTCAAAACCCATAGATATTAGTGAACTAGAAAACATGTTAAATAAATACTTAGGCAATAATTCTTGAAACTATCGATATTCGTCATTCTAATTTTAATAGCGTCTCTTCACGCGACTGAATTAATAAAACCCATTCCAACCGACAGTATAACAAACAAGCAAAAAGTGGCGTTGGGTAAAAAACTTTTTTTTGACGCAAGGTTATCAAAAGACGACACTATTTCTTGTAATTCCTGTCACGACGTCGCCTATAACGGAGCGGACAAAACAGCTCTGTCTTTTGGAGTCGACGGACAAGCGGGACAACTAAACTCTCCAACTCTTTTTAACGCTCTTTATAACATTGCTCAGTTTTGGGACGGTAGAGCGAGTGATTTAAAAGAACAAGTAAAGGGTCCTTTGTTTAATCATGTAGAGATGGCGACGAACGAGAAGGAACTTGTAAATAAACTCTCTCAAGATAAAAAATACGTAAATTTGTTTTTTCAAATATATGGCGACGCTATCAACCTTAACAATATTAGCGACGCCATAGCGGAATTTGAGAAAACGCTGATAACGCCAAACTCTAAATTTGATTTATTTCTAAAAGGAGATTTGCAACAACTATCTCAACAAGAGAAAGAGGGATATAAACTTTTTAAAAATTTTGGATGCGTTTCTTGCCATAATGGCGTCAACATTGGCTCAAATATGTTTCAAAAGTTTGGAATTTTTGCAAAATACGATGAAAGAGAAGAGAATTTAGGAAGGTATAACGTAACGAAAGATGAAAATGATAAATATTATTTTAAAGTGCCAACGCTTAGAAACATAACAAAGACATCCCCATATTTTCACAATGGATCTGTGGAGAAACTTGAAAACGCCATTAAGATTATGGGCTACTATCAATTAGGAAAAGTACTCTCAAATGAGGAAATCACAAGTTTGGCGCTCTTTTTAAAAACGCTAGATGGCGAACTGCCATAAATAGGATTATCTAAATGCGCAACCAAAAGTTACCTATCGGTTTATCATTTGTCCTGATAACGCTATTTATTGTTTCTTATTACAACTTTTATTCTAGTGCAAAAATAGAACAAAACATGTTAAACGTCACTAAAGAAATACACTCATTAAAAATTCAAAACGTTCTACTCAATGAACAAATAAACAATAGTTTTAGAATAGAAAATTTTGACGAACTCAATTATTTGTTGAAAATTATTCAATTCAACTGGTTCTCAATAAGAGATGAAATTAAAAATATAAATAACGAGGAAAAGATTGTTGAGCAAATCACCGACGTAATAAAACAAAAAAACCAATTACTCATGCATTATACTTCCGATAAAGCGATTAGGGCAAATTCGATAGCCTTTATCATTACCCTTGAATCAGAAATAAAAGATGGCAACAGTGAATTTTTATTAGAATTTTCAGAACTTCTCAATACGCTATCAAATAACGTCACATTTTATAATGCGAACATTTCTGAAATACAAGGAGACATAGCCAATATCATCGGGTTTATGAAAAAAGACAAATCAAACGCGTCTTTAAACAAAAAATTAATTGAACAACATTTGAATATCTTTTTAAAAACATCAAATAATATAGACAACGCCATTAATCAAATTGAAAAATTACATTTTGTAAATAAACTTAATAAGCTCGAGACAATGTTTTTTC
>CALDOC010000027.1 GCA_937914675.1 uncultured Sulfurimonas sp. | reverse complement strand
CGCAAAACTTCCATTGTTGTCAAAAGTTTCATGAGTGGTGCTACTCCAATAAGCCCCAAAATCGCTCGTTCCAGCTTCATTTGTGATACCTGTAGAGTTAAATATCGCGTTAATCGCGGGTGAACTCGTAGTGTCGGGCGATCTTGAATAGTCAACTATGCTATGCAACTCTTTTGCGTCGGGCAACTTCCAGTCGTTATGCCCCGCTAAAGTGGAATTTTCACAATAACTAATCGCGCCATCCCAGTTTACCGCTACGGCATTGTCATTTTGTTGCCACATAAGATTTGTCGCGTTATCGGTGATTGTTGAATCGTTATTGTCGGTATAGTTGTTTTTGCCATACTCCTCTTCACCGCGAACGCAACGCACGTTAAACGTTTTGTCTTGTCCGAAAAGAGTTAAACCATAGCCTTTTATTCTTCCATCGGCAAGATTAAGACCGAACAACATCGAAGTATTCGCCACGTAAAAAGAAGTAGTCGCGTATTGAACGTCTATGATTCTAGCTCCATCGCTATAATCAAAACCAAAATAGTTAGTATCGACAAAAGGAGTCAATCCACTTGTGTCGGTTCCTGTAAATCCGCTTGGATCGGTACCGCTAAAATCCATAATTGAATAAATGGTTTTAATGTCTGGAAGCCTCCAATCGCTATGCCCTCCAAGTTCAAGAATGGAACAATAGGATTCAGCGACGGCTTGAGTCATTTTATCATCATCAGTTATAGATCCATTGCCATTTATGTCGGCCGTTTTTTGCCATGTTAGACTTGTAACGTTATCCGTAATGGTTTCATCGGCGTTATCTGTATAAGAAGGCGCGTTTTTGGAGTACTCCGCGTCTTGCCCACTATTGGCGCAGGTTGTTATCGCGCCCATAGAATCAAAACATTTCACTTGGTTTGTATCCACTACGCTAAATTTGTCCACTTGCGTCGTTACTGAAGTAACAACGCCATCGGATTCGTTGGATGTAGTATCCGCGCTAATCGATGAGTCCGAAGAGCCACAACCAAGGAGCAAAGTCGCTACGGCTAAACTCAAAAGTTCTTTATTATAATTTGAAAAGCGAATCATTTCAAACCTCCATTTAAAAGTATAAAGATTGTAGTAGTTCGCTTTAAACCAAGGTTTAATCCAAAGTAAATGAAAGTAAATAGTCCAAAAAAATTTAATAAGCTTGCATCCTCGAGCTATTTTCACATGATCTGAATATTTAATTTTGAATGCTGAGGCGCTAGTGTTTTTCGGTACCCAGAATTCATTCTGGGCATGGTGGATTATCTGAGCAATTCAGCCACGAATAAATTCGAGGTGCCCAAGAGCTGGAACGTTCACAGAAGTTTCTTCATCAACTCTATGTGATAACTTTCTTGATAGTTTATGAAGTCAAAAAAGCGAGACAACTCTTCGTCTTTTATCGCGT
>CALDOC010000026.1 GCA_937914675.1 uncultured Sulfurimonas sp. | reverse complement strand
GCTGAGTTTCCATGTGGACGACCTCTCAAAATCGGCATCGCATAAGAGATGATAGCAAAAAGTATCATGATATACGCTCCAAAAAATGCAGAGTGACCATGAGCCGCTGTAAGTTGCGTACCATGAGTAAAGAAGTTTACAGGCGCTAAGGTATGTAAAAATCCTAAAAGCCCAGCGCCGATAAACGCGACGACCGCCGTACCTTTTGCCCAAGTAAGCGCAATTTTATTGTCATGCTCGATTCGTCTTTGTTTAGCCATGGAAAACGCGTAAAGAACCATCAACAAAAATGGTAGTGGCTCAACAGCGGAAGCGATAGACCCAATCCATAACCAGTAAGATGGAGTTCCAATGTAAAAATAATGATGACCAGTTCCAACGATTCCAGACACGAGAGTCATAGCGATGATAAGATATAACCATTTATCAATATGCTCACGGTCAACGCCAGTCACTTTGATGAGTATAAATGAAAGTATCGCCCCAAGAATCAACTCCCAAACGCCTTCAACCCATAAGTGAACCACGTACCACCAGAAGAACTTGTCTAAAACTAGATTGTCAGGCACGTAAAAAGCGAACAAAAAGAAGACTGCCAAACCAACGAGTCCAGTCAATAAAACAACTGTAATAACAGTTTTTCTACCTTTAAGTACAGTCATTCCTATGTTTAAAACAAAGGCTAAAGCGACGATAACTATACCAATCTTAGTAATGGTAGGTTGCTCTAAAAACTCTCTACCCATAGTCGGTAAAAGATTGTTATATGTTATTTCCGCCAAAGTTGCGTAAGGCACAAGTAAATAACCTAAAATCGTAGCGACGCCAGCCGCGGCAAAAACCCAGAATGTAACTTTTGCAAGCCATGGGCTCCATAGTTCTCTTTCCGATTCTTCAGGAACGAGGTAGTAAGTAGCACCCATAAATCCAAACAAAATCAGCACGATAAGCAAGTTCGTATGCACCATGCGAGCGACGTTAAAAGGGATTTCTGGAAAAAGAAAATCTCCCGCGATATATTGAGTTCCAAGGATTAAACCAAAAAGAATCTCGCCTGCTAAAAGGATTAACGCAAAAATAAAATATGGCTTTGCGACCATTTGAGAAGTGTATTTCATTTTTAATTATCCTTCAATGTTTGGTGGCCATTCATGATCTTCAATATGAGAAGTCCAGATTAAAAAGTCCGCAAGGTTGTTCACTTGCTCTTCGTTTAGGTGAAACTGAGGCATTTTTCTTCTGCCAGGCTCACTTAAAGGTTGCGCGGCCATCCAGCCGTTTAAGTAGGATTTAAACGCGACTTCATCCCCCGCTCCGCGACGCTCGAACACGTTTCCAAGTTCAGGCGCGTAATACGCTCCCTCCCCCATGATTGTGTGACAACCAACGCAGTTGTTCACTTCCCACAAGTTTTTTCCCTTTGCGACCGACTCGGTGATTTTGTCAGAATGAGACAATTTTGGCACTTGCGCCACGGTGTCCAAAGTAAGACCGACAAACACTAAAATGGCGAATGCGCTTCCACCAAAATAAATATTTCTAGCCATGCTTTTCGTAATGCGTTCAGACATAAGTAACTCCCTTTTTAATTTCTACCTTAAAGTAGTATTTAAAATTATAACAGAAGATTATTTAATTCTACCTTGAAGTAGTATTTAAACTAATTAATGCTTTTTTAGTATATAATGTTGAAAAAATTGATAAGGATTTTAATATGCAGCTAAGCAATACAAGTAAATACGCGATTAGAATACTTAGTTACATCGCGAAAAATGAAGATAAAAAACTCCAAAACGCGAAAGAACTCTCCGAAATCTTAGAGATACCCTATAAGTTTTTAACAAAAATCATGACTGACTTGGTGAACAAAGAGTTTATCCTCTCAATCAGAGGAAGAGAAGGTGGTTACAAACTCGCCCGCAGCGCTTCGACCATCAGCGTACTCGATATTTTAAACGCTTTTAACGAGTTGACACACTTTAGCGAGTGTATCTTAGGCAGTCAAACATGCGATCCACAAAAAAAATGTATCTTACATGACCAATGGGCGAAACCAAGGACTTTGATAAAACAGATGTTCGCCGAGACGACCTTAGAGAAGATTGAGGGTGAAGATTTTAAGACATGAGAGGTGAAGTTGAAAAAAAACTTTTCCCTCCCGGCGATTTCGCCATTTGGATTATCGTTTACGTAGAGTTGTTCACCTTCGCTTTGCTCTTCGTCGGTTACGCTTTTTCTCGCAGACTCGACGTGGCGCTTTTCAACGAATCGCAACTTATGTTAGACCAAAGATTTGGATTTGCCAACACGCTAATTCTCATAACGAGTAGCTTTTTTGTGGTGAAAGCTCTCGAATCGATTAAATCGCCTGATAGAGCGTCTGCTTTGGCTTCAAAATGGTTGCTCGGAGCCATGGCGCTTGGCTCTTTTTTCATCGTC
>CALDOC010000025.1 GCA_937914675.1 uncultured Sulfurimonas sp. | reverse complement strand
CTGATATACAACAAGTACAATTCAGTAGCGACAAGTAACACGTTTGAAGTGGAGTTTGTAAACGCCACAAGCTCATGGGCTGGAAAAGATGAAGCAAACTCAACAACGCAAAGTAGCGGAGCGAGTAAAACTAACAGGAGAACGATGTGGTAAGAAGATACGCTTTTACAATGATAGAGCTTATCTTCGCTATCGTTGTCATTGCCATTAGTGTCATGTCGTTACCGATGATGACTCAAGTGACTTCAAAGGGGATTGAGAGTAGTCTCGTTCAAGAAGCTATCTTTGCAGCCGCAACTAAACTCAATGAAGCGGTAACTTATAGATGGGATGAAAACTCCATAGACCCACTCAAACCAGACTCTTTATCTAAAATTATCAGTACAGATGTTGGAGGTTGTGCAACAGCTGGACAAAGAGCGGGTTTTATAGCTCAGCTAATGCATAGAAGATGCCTTAATGACGTGACGATAAGACCATCTACGACATTGGGAAAAGATGCTGGGGATTTAGATGATTTGGATGATACCGTAGAAACAGATGTACCTCTTTTTAGCGCCGCCCCAAGCGCGGAAGCGTATAAAAAATCGTATACTAGCAAAATAGCGGTTATTTACGCAGCTTTTGGGAGCATAACTGCAGCTAGTCAAAACATGAAAAAAATTACAGTCACCATATCAGACAACGTAGGAGTGGTGACGTCCCTAAGTACGTATAGCGCGAACATAGGCGAGATTGATTACTTCAAAAGGAGTTTTCAGTGAGGCGTTGCGCTTTTACTATGATTGAGCTTGTTTTTGTGATAGTGGTCATGGGAATCATAGGCAAGTTTGGCACGGAGTTTTTAGCACAAGCTTATAGAAGTTTCATATTTTCGAGTGTCAATCACACTTTGCAAGCAAATAGCGATATGGCAGTCGAGTTTATAGGTGCGAGACTTCAAGAACGTATTAGAGATTCTGCAATCGCTAGAACTACATTAGCTGGGACGCCAGTCGCGCT
>CALDOC010000024.1 GCA_937914675.1 uncultured Sulfurimonas sp. | reverse complement strand
CATGACGATAGCTACAAATCCTCATCGAGACCTCGCTACAACGCCCGCGACCTCGCCATCTACATGGGAAAACTTCACGACGTTCCCGTCGTGCTCGGAAGCGCGACTCCGTCTCTCACTTCTTACTCAAAGTTTCCGCATGTAAGGCTCAAAGGTGGTTTTTTCAACTCCAACAAAGAGTTTATCTATGAAAAAAGCGCCGAACAGTTAACGCCTCTCGTTTACGATCATCTAAAAAACGTCTTAAACAAAAAAGAGCAAGCCATAGTGTTTTTGCCAACGCGAGCAAACTTCAAGTATCTCATATGTGGAGATTGCGGGCATACTTACGAGTGCGCGTTTTGCAGCATTGGCATGAGCGTTCATCAAAAATCTCACGCCCTCAAATGCCACTATTGTAATTCCACTCAAGCCATACCGCAGGTATGCGGCGAGTGCAAGAGTCCAAATCTGACGAGCGCTCGCCTTGGAACCGCGCAAGCCGCTCAAGAGATAAATGAACTCCTCAAAGACGCGAACGTTGAACAGTTTGACCGCGACGTCATAACGACATCGGCAAAACTAAAGAAAGCTCTCAAAAGATTTAATGATAAAGAGACCGACATACTCGTGGGAACGCAAATGTTAAGCAAAGGCCATGACTACCATGGCGTCACCTTGGCGGTCGTTCTAGGCATGGACAACATGCTCAACATGAGCGATTATCGCGCAAGGGAAAAAGCACTCTCCTCTCTCATCCAAGTCTCCGGAAGAAGCGGGCGATTGAAAGACGCGAAGGTTTTGGTGCAAAGCTTCAATGAAGAGTTTTTCAAAACGTACATGGGAAGGTATGAAGAGTTTTTAGAAGAGGAAAAAGAGTTTCGCAAAGAGCTTTACCCGCCTTACAAAAAACTTTGCAGAGTCCTTTTTTCACATAAAAACGGCGCGAAAGCCAGAGACGAGATGCAAAAAATGCATGACGGTCTAACTCATTTCAAAAATGTTGAAGTTGTGGGTTTTGGAAAATGCGCCATCGAGAGAGTCGCGGGCAAGTGGCGTTTTGAGATACTGCTCAGAAGCGACAAAAGCACGGACGTCATAAAA
>CALDOC010000023.1 GCA_937914675.1 uncultured Sulfurimonas sp. | reverse complement strand
TACTGATGGCAAGATATAGAGGTCCAGTAGAAAAAATCGAAAGAAGATTTGGTGTAAGTCTTAACCTTAAAGGTGAGCGTCGTTTAGCTGGTAAATCAGCGTTAGAAAAAAGACCTTACGGTCCTGGTCAACATGGTCAGCGTCGTAAAAAAGTTTCCGAGTTTGGTTTACAACTTAATGAAAAGCAAAAAGCGAAATTCATGTATGGAATTTCTGAAAAGCAATTCCGAGCCATATTCGTTGAAGCTAAAAGAAGAGAAGGCAATACGGGTACAAACCTTATTACTTTAATAGAAAGCAGACTTGATAACGTTGTTTATCGTATGGGATTTGCGTCTACTCGTCGTTTCGCTCGTCAGCTTGTGACTCATGGTCATATACTTGTTGATGGGAAAAAACTTGACATTCCTTCTTACCGCCTTAAAGCCGGTCAGAAAGTAGAAGTTCGCGAGTCTAGTAAAAGCAATCCACAAATTGTTCGCGCTGTAGAATTAACAAATCAAACTGGTCTTGCGCCATGGGTTGACATTGACTCTGAAAAATTATTTGGTATTTTTACTCGTTTACCAGAGCGTGATGAAGTTGTTATTCCAGTTGAAGAACGTTTAATCGTTGAGCTTTACTCTAAATAGTAATTATAAAGGGCGTTTATGAAAAAGATTAAAACTACTCCTCTCGCTCCTCAAGAATTTGAGGTAGAACAAATTAGTGAGAATGAAGCTAATATAATGGCGTATCCGTTTGAAACTGGATACGCTATCTCTTTAGCTCATCCACTTCGCCGTTTTCTATTAAGTAGCTCAGTTGGCTTCGCGCCAATCGCTATAAAAATAGATGGCGCTAAACATGAGTTTGACTCGGTTCGTGGTATGCTTGAAGATATTTCTGATTTTATCTTAAATCTTAAAGAGATTCGCTTTAAACTCAATAACAACGCAACTGAAGCGGAGATTAACTACTCTTTTGCTGGACCATGCACCATTACAGGCGCAGACCTTAGCAATGATGAAGTTGAAGTGGTAACCACAGCGGCTCCACTTGCGACTTTAAATGAAGATTCTACTCTTAACTTTAGCCTTAGAATCGCTCAAGGCATAGGGTATGTCGCTAGTGAAGACACTTATGAAGAGTTAGAAGATGGTTATATAGCCTTAGACGCTTATTTTACTCCAGTAAGAAGCGCAACTTATAAAATTGAAAACGTTCTTGTAGAAGATAATCCAAATTTTGAAAGAGTTGTAATAAATATCAGAACTGACGGACAAATATCTCCAATCAACGCGTTTAGAAATTCTTTAGAAGTTATGTACGCGCAACTTGCCGTATTTAATTCTGAGATTAGCATAAAAGCGCCAGCGACCATAGAGAGAGCTGAAGAGTCGCCCGATCTTAAAAGATTGGCTACAAACATAGACAGTCTAGGTTTAAGCGCTCGTAGTTATAACTGTCTTGACCGTTCAAACATAAAACTAATAGGTGAAATAATATTGATGAGTACTAACGACTTAAAAAATGTTAAGAACCTAGGTAAAAAATCATACGATGAGATTATTGAAAAAGTGCAAGAGTTTGGTTTTGCAGTTGGAGCTGATCTTGCTGATGACGTAGTAACCGCATTAAAAAAGAAAATAGAAGCTTTACAAGCTTAATAGAGGAAGATATATGAGACATCGTCATGGATATCGTAAACTAGGTCGTACAAGCTCACACCGTGCAGCTTTACTTATGAACCTTAGTATTTCGTTAATTGAACATGGTAAAATTGAAACTACCGTTATTAAAGCAAAAGAGTTGCGTTCTTACGTTGAAAAATTGATTACAATTGCAGGTAAGAATGACTCAAATGCTCATAGAACGGTATTTGCGGCGCTTCAAAGTAAAGAAGCAACTAAAACTTTAGTAAATGAAATAGCTCCTAAGTACGTTGATCGTCCTGGTGGATATACTAGAATTACTAGAACTCGCATTCGTCGTGGCGACGCGACTACAATGGCGTTTATCGAATTAGTGTAATTCGTCCATGAGACGCAAAGAGTACCTCTTTGCGTCTCTTACTACCTCAAAACTTCCCAATTCTAAAATACTTCAAACATTCAATATAGGATTTATCATGAGTAATTTCGCATTTGGAACTTACAGAATAACAGATCAAAACCCACAACACGTTCAAGCGCTTCGAGAAGCCATAGATTCCGGCGTAACCATGATAGACACTTCGTCAAATTACATGGATGGCTCCGCTGAGAGAGCAATCGCTCTCGCGTTTAGAGAATTTGACGACGACGTTAAAAAAAGAGTGGAAATCGTAAGTAAATATGGTTACATACAGGGCTCAAATATGCAAACCCATAAAGAAACTCCTTATGAAAGCGTTGTAGAGTTTAGCGACCACTGTTTTCACTCCATAGCTACTTCTTTTATGAAAGAGCAACTAACAAAATCTTTATCGCGATTAGAAGTTGAAAAAATTGATTGTTATCTCATTCACAATCCTGAATACTTTATACTTAACGCCATAAATAAAAATGTTCCTAGAGACGAGATTTTAGACACCATGTACGATAGGCTTTTTGAAGCTTTCGTAGGCTTGGAAGAAGAGGTCAAAAATGGGAGAATAGGCTCTTATGGAATTAGCTCCAATAGTTTTGCCAAAACCCAAAACGACCCTGAATTTTTGCCTTATGAAGATTTAATCACTTTAGCGGATCGCGCAAGCGAGAGAGTTGGCAACGATACTCATAATCTCACCACTCTACAACTTCCTATAAATATTTTAGAGAGAGAGGGACTAAAATGCGCGTCATGGGCTAAGAACAATGGTCTCAGAGTATTAGCGAATCGTCCTCTTAACGCTCAAAAAGAGAGTCTGATGTATAGACTCGCCGATTATGACGAGAGTAGCGAGTACTATCATCACTTGAATGAACTCTTAGACGTTTGCGACAACGATTTGTTAAAACCGTTGTACAACCTCTTTGAAGAGTTGGATTTAAACAAACGCAAGTTTGGATGGATTGGAGACTTCGACGCTTTTCTTTACTCTCAAATATTACCGCATATTAAAAAGACTTTAGAGAAAATTGACGAAGAAACACTCGAAACAATGCTAAAATACATTGATATGTTTTTTGTAGAGTATAGAAAGATGGTATCTTACGAATGTTCTAAAAACACAAGAGTGGCTTTGCAAGAAACGTTTAAAGAGTGCGAGTCTACCCTACAAGATTGCTCGATCAAGTTTTTATTGAACAATGAAAGCGTTGACTACATACTCGTTGGCATGAGAAAAGCTTCTTACGTTGCGGAAATTCTAGCATTAAAGAGTTAAGCTAGTTAAAATATTTAGGACGTATTAAGCAAATTTGTCATATTTTACGTCTATTGAAAAATATATGATATTTAAAGGATACAAATGATTCCATTTTCTGATGAAGAGTTACTAGGCCCAGTAAAAACGGTTATTGACAAGGTTAGACCATCTTTAGCGCTTGATGGTGGAGATATAGATTTTATAACGGTAAAAAACTCTAAAGTGTACGTACAACTAAAAGGCGCTTGCGTAGGGTGTGGCAGTAGTGGAAACACGCTTAAGTATGGGGTTGAAAGACAACTAAGAATGGACATTCACCCTGAATTGTCCGTCATCAACGTTCCATTCGGAATGGAAAACGATATAGACAACTTATAAAAAAGAAGAACATGAGCACTTTAAGCAAACACAAAATATTAACGCAAGCAAAAGATAGTTTTTCTAAAGCGGAGTATAAAAAAGCTTTGGAAAAATTTGCCATAGTTTTGCAAAATTACCCAAATTCAAAAGAAGCTTATAATGGCGTAATACTTTCTGAAATGGCCATGAGTGGAGAAGGCGGCGCGGAAGCGTTATTTGACTATTATGAAATATTGAGAGAAGACGACAAAGAACAAGCCGATTTGATTATGGAAGAAATTTTGCAAAATTTGAATGGCGCTTTAGATAAACTAAGCGAAGTGTTTGCGGAACCTCTTCGTGATAGATTAGAGTTCGAAGATGGCATAATGTATCAAGATTTTCGAGCGATTATCGATAGTGGAGAAAGCTTTAAAGAAACTTTTGAAAACATAATGTTTTCAACCCGCGTCATCATCACGAAAAAAGACGATTTTTTAGACTTTTTAGATAATTTAATCGAGCATGATTTTGAAGAAATGGCGCTCAGTTATCTCGAAAACGCGCTTAGCGTGCATCCTAGCGAGAAACTCCTCCATAAATTACTTAAAAAACTTGCAAAAGGCAAAATTATTGAAGATTGAACTTCCAAATCAAGCGTATAAATACGTAACCGAAAATTCTGCAAAGTGCGACGCCCAAACCGCTTTTGTTCTAACGAATCAAAATTCGAAATATTTACAAAACGCCAAAGACAATCAAGCCCATTCCATTATTAAAATAGAAGAGATAGCGGAGCTTTTTGGCGTCGACAAAATTAAAATAGTTGGCATTACGGGAACGAATGGCAAAACCACGACCGCAAGCGCCATCTACTCTTTCTTACTCGATCTTGGTTACAAGGTAGCCATGCAAGGGACGCGAGGTCTCTTTATGAACGATGAAGTCATAGAAGGAAAAACGTTAACTACGCCTTCAGTTTTAAACACCTACAAGCATATATATCAAGCGGTACAAGCTGGTTGCGAATTTTTTATCATGGAAGTAAGTTCTCACGCGATTGTTCAAAAAAGAGTCGAAGGTCTCACCTTTGAGCTTAAAATTCTAACGAACATTACGCAAGACCATCTTGATTATCATAAAACGCTCGAAGAGTACGCGAGAGTGAAAAATTCGTTTTTTTCCGACAATGGGAAAAAGCTCATGAACAAAGATGAGCCAAAATCAATCTTCAACTTTAAAAACGCCTACACTTACGGCATTGAAAATCCCGCCACGTACAGGCTCATGGCGTATTCGCTCAACGACGCTTCGAGCGGAATCATTCAACATTTTCAAGAGATAGTTCCTTTTACCGCCTCGCTTCATGGTTTCTTTAATCTGTACAATTTAATGGCGGCCATTGGGGCGACTCACCTTTTAACCGGCAAGAGACTTGAAGAGATAGCGGACGTCGTAGACAACTTCGCCGGAGTCAGTGGAAGAATGGAGCAGGTTTGCGTTTTACCCAACGTCATAGTGGACTTCGCTCACACTCCGGATGGAATGCAACAAGTTCTCAACGCCTTAAAAGAGAAAGCGCTTTTAGTCGTCTTTGGAGCGGGTGGAGATAGAGACGTAAGCAAACGCCCTCTCATGGGAAGAGTAGCCGCGTCTTTGGCAAAGAGAGTCTACGTAACGAGCGACAACCCAAGACATGAAGACCCTCAAGCGATAGTGGAAGACATCTTAAGTGGCATAGAAGACAAAACCAACGTAATCGTAGAACTAAACAGAAGAAAAGCCATAGAAATGGCGCTCGACGCGCAAGAAGGCGAAGACGTCGTAGTCATTTTAGGAAAAGGCGATGAAGCGTACCAAATAATCTATGACGAAAAATTTCCTTTTGACGACAGAGAAGTGGTAAGAGAGCTCTTAAATATTTAAGCCTCTTCTCTCACTGCCAAGTTTGATTGAAATCTTTGGCGCAATCGGTTCCTGGGAAAATTGTTGCGGTGATCGTAGTTGGAACGTTATGAATTTTTAACGCAATCGCCGTAGAGTTAGCCTCTTCGATAGTCGAATTAGCGTCCCAAGTCCAAAGTATATTATGGATTAAAGTTGCGTTTGTTTCATTGTTTTCATAATTTCCATAGATATAAATAGTTTGGTTGTTCTCCAAATCACTGACGTTTACGTCTGAATAACTGATTGAGAGCAACTCTTTGCTTATAGGGTGACAAGAAAAGACCGCTCCAAACATTACTCCATACAACAAAGCTTGTTGATCTCCAATTATAATGGATATCCGTGAAGAGTCGCTTTCTTGTATTGTTGAGTTCCCGTCTGAAAGCCATGTAATATTATCGTTCATTGTAATGTTTGCGTCGTTATTTTCAAAATTTCCACTAACGTTTATATCTTGCGCCGCGCTCGTATAATTGGTGTCTATAACTGAGTAATTGATAGACGTTAATTTGATAACTTTTACATTCATTTGATCGCTAAAATTGCTATAGTTCACGATTACGTTTGTTTCTCCGCCGTTAGCGTTAGCGCTAATGACGCCAACGCTTGAAGAGGCGACCGAGCTGTTCGAGCTAGCCCAATCGACAAAATTTGTAACGTCTTCTCTCGCGGAATCGGTGTAAGTGGCGAACGCTCTTACGCTAAGGTTGCCATCGGTGGAGTACATGATTATGTCCGAACTGTTTATCTCTACGGCGTTCACGTCGGGAGCGACCGTGTTAGTGGTATTTTCTCCACAAGCGGCGAAAAACAGCGTGCCAAAAGTTAAAAAAGCGTTTGTCAATAATTTCATTTTTACTCCTAAAATCTTGTGTTAAAACCAAAATAGAGCACGTTGAGATTGGACTCGTATCTTATTTGAGAAGAGATAAGATTGATTTTTTCGTACGACGTTTTTTTATAATCGCACACAACTTCTAAGTCAAAATGTTCATTAATGGGGATTAAAAATCCCGCGCCTACGCTAAACGCGCCATATGATAATTTATCTTGAAGCTCTCTATCTACGCGCATGCGTCCCGCGCCAAAACCAGCCTTTACAAAGGGAAGTACGTAAACGTCAAAATCAAAACCTTTCACAATATCAATGTTTAAACCATATCTATCGCCATCTGAGGAAACGTTGTTTGAAGATGAAAAAATTTTAGCTTTGCTTTGCGCGTAATCAAGGGAAAACTCCACCGCGTAGGCTTTTCTCTCACCATAACCCGCTTTAAACTTCATACTATTCATTGACGCTTGAGCGTCCGCGTTTGTAAAATTTTCATTTAAATATCCAAAACTCGCGCCAAGATATGTTTTGGGTGATTCAGCGTACGTAGAAGATACAAGAAGTAAAAATAGCATTATTTTTTTCAAGATAAATATTCCTCATTTTTGCGAAATTATATCAAAAATATAGTTTCTTATCTTAAAAAAGAAAACTTATTTTATGAGATGAGATTATATAGAACTATTTTTTGCTATAATTTCGTAAAAAATTCAAGGACTATATGACATGGGAATTCCTCAACCGGCATTTTATATATTTAAATGTGAGCAATCAGCTCCTCCAGGTATGCCAAAACCATCATGCGTAACGCCCCAAACTCAGGACCTGTTTCAGTATCTAGCGCAAGCGATTATGAAACAAGGCATTATGGGGACGGTTCAACCTATTCGCACGTCTTGCATGAATAGATGTTCATCCGGTCCAATTATGCTTGTAGAACCAGGACATACTATGTACGCGGGTTTAACGAAAGAAAAAATCGACCGTATTATTGATGAGCACATTATTGGTGGAAACGTTGTGGAAGAGTTTGTGATTGCGCAAGAAATGTGGGACGCCGCCATATCACCGGCCGCCATGAAAAAACAAATGGGAATGTAGGAAAAAATATGCTAATTGAAATGTTGTACAGCAAAATCCATCGCGCTACCGTTACCGACGCCAACCTAAACTACGTTGGCTCCATAACGATAGATGAGGAACTTTTAGAAGCCGCAAAGATGAGGATTGGACAAAAAGTTGAAATTTTAAACATCAATAATGGTGAGCGTTTTTCAACTTACGTTATTCTTGGCGAACGCGGCAAGCGCGACATCTGTCTTAACGGAGCGGCCGCGAGAAAAGTTCATAAAGGCGATAAAGTAATCATAGTCGCTTACGCCACGTATGATGAAAAAGAGCTAGAAAACTATAAACCAAAAGTTGTTTTGCTCAATGAAGAAAACGATATAGACCATATATTAGAGGAGATTTAATATGTTTGGCAATATGGGAGACATGAGTAAAATGCTTGAGGGCATGCAAGAGAGCGCCGCGAAGCTAAAAGCCGAGCTTGAGAGTAAAACTTTCAGCGTAAAAACTGGTGGAGGACTCGTCGAGCTTAGCGTCAATGGAAATGGAGAAGTCATTGATTTAACCATTTCAGAGGACGCTTTATCAGACAAAGCCTCGCTAGAGATTTTAATAATTGGCGCCATTAACGACGCGAACAAAATGGTGCAACAAAATCAACAAAGCAGCGCCATGGGCATGTTAGGTGGCATGGGCGGGAATCCATTTGGTGCTAAATAGGTGTTTCGCCTATTTATAGCGCTCTCTCTTCTTTTTTTAAACATCCAAGCCTGCGAGGGTGGTTACGACTCTTGCAAGCAAAAAATAATCGATTCAAATTCAATCAACAATCAAACAATCAGCATACCAATCAAAAACAACAAGCGAGTTCTCTTTTCAAGAACAGCGCCCCATGAAAAAATATTAAAGCATGACCCTTTCCTCTCTCTTTACATGATAGAAGATAAAAAAAGTTTTAAGTACCCTTTTAGTAGTAATTACCAAACGCCTCTTGGCGTCGCCGGAGTCGATGGGACTCGAGCCATTGAGGGAAAAATTACAAAGGCTCAAGTTGGGTTGAACAAATTTGCCATTTTTAACGAGCCTTTGTTTAGCCCTAGCCTTTTACTAACAAGTTGTTGCTCTCTTGAAGGTCTGGTTACTCCACAAGGAATAATAGAAAAAGAGTATCTTGATAGATTTATCAATATTAAGAAAGTTTCCTACTCGGATATTGGAATACGAGTGAAAGACGACGGCAAATTCGTCGTGGTTAGCGCCGTCAATCCTTTTATGGAGGGCAACAACTTTAAAATAGATGATTGTCTTTTAGACTTTGACGGTAAAAAAGTAACGGACGCCGCGTCGCTCATGAAATGGATACTCTTTAGCGAACTAAATTCCCTTCATGTCATAAAGATAAAACGCGGAGACAAATATTTAAATCTCAATATGAAAAGTCAAGTCAGAAATGGCGGAGGGTACTTAAGCGACACTTTTTTAGAGTTTTTAGGAATATCTTTTGACAAAGAGTTAAATATCATAAAAATTAAACCTGAAGCAAAAACATACCTACTAAAAATTGGTGATAAACTCATCCAAATTAACCAAAAAAGAATCACTACCGAAGCCCAAATCCTAAAAATCATTTCGCAAAGTGAAAAGTCGTCAAATCTTTTGTTTCAAAGAGACGGTTTTCAGTTTTTTGTGAAGATTAAGAGTATATAATTCCAGATGCAAAATTTTGAACAATTTTTACTAGACAATTTACCAAAATCAAAAAGTATCCATCCCACCTATGAAAGCTCGCTGCAATACATGTTGCTTGCGGGAGGAAAAAGATTTCGTCCGGCGCTCCTTTTAGGAGTCGTTCGCGCCTATAACCCTCTTCTCCTCGATAGCGCTAGACATGCGGCGTTGGCGGTGGAACTTTTACACACCTACTCGCTCATTCATGACGACTTGCCCGCCATGGACGACTCTCCGCTTCGACGAGGTCGTCCAACTCTTCACATAGCGTTTGACGAAGTCACGGCCATCTTAGCGGGCGACGCGCTCAATACTTACGCTTTTGAAGTTTTAAGCGACGCTCCATTTTCCGACTACACTAGAGTGCGACTAATTCGCGAGTTAGCGAGCAATGGCGGACTAGGCGGGATGGTTTTAGGTCAAGCGATTGATTGCTATTTTGAAAACAAACCGTTGAACGTGGAAGAGATAAAATTTTTGCACACGAACAAAACGGCAAAACTTGTAGCGGCTTCCCTTAAAATGGGCGCCATTATAGTTGGTCATGAAGAGTTGGCGGAGACTCTTTATGAATTTGGCGTCAAACTTGGTCTTCTTTTTCAAATTCAAGACGACATACTCGACGTAACCCAAACGAGTGAAGAAGCTGGTAAACTAACAAATAACGATGAAGATAAAAATAGTTTTGTCACTATTTTAGGACTTGAAGAGTCCATGAAACAAGCCAATGATTTGGCGGACGAACTCACTCATGAGATGAGCGGTTTTGACGAGAACTTGCAAGGCGAGCTCTTATCTTTGCTGAGCAAATACATAAACAGACACAAAAACTAAGGAATATAGATGAATCAAACACGTCAAAAGATGGCAGACAGCATAAGATTTTTAGCGGCAGACATGGTTCAAGCGGCCAATAGCGGACATCCAGGCGCGCCTATGGGTCTTGCGGACATAGCGGTAGTTTTGAGTGAACATCTCAATCACAATCCTAAAAACCCAAATTGGTTAAACCGCGATAGACTTGTTTTTTCAGGTGGCCATGGAACGGGACTTATATACTCTTTGTACTACCTTTGGGGATATGGTTTAGAGATAAACGACTTAAAAAACTTTCGTCAACTTGACTCTAAAACTCCAGGTCATCCAGAGTATGGACACACCGCGGGGATTGAGATAACAACCGGACCTCTTGGTCAGGGCATCGCAAACGCCGTCGGTTTTTCCATGGCTAGTAAATTTGTTGGCGCGCAAGTAAACAGCGACGCCGCGGATTTAATCGATCACAGCGTCTACTGTTTATGTGGCGATGGCGATTTGGAAGAGGGACTATCATATGAGGCTTGTTCCATCGCTGGACATAACAAACTTGACAACTTAATCCTCATCTATGATTCAAATCGCATCACCATCGAGGGTTCAACCGATTTAAGCATATCTGAAAACATTCGTATGCGTTTTGAGGCTCAAGGCTGGGACGTGTTGGAGTGTGACGGTCATAATTTTGACGAGATCAACGACTCGATCATTACGGCGAAATCAAACCTAAAACCTACGATTATCATCGCAAACACGATCATCGCCAAAGGCGCCGGCAAACTAGAGGGTTCGCATCATGCGCATGGCGCGCCTCTTGGAGAAGACGTTATCGCTCAAGCGAAGAGAGACGCTGGATTTGACCCAGAGAAGAAGTTTTTTGTGCCAGAAGACGTTATGGCTAGATTTAGATGCGCAATTGAAGAGGGAGATTTGCTTGAACGCGAATGGATACACTCTCAAAAAACTCTTCCGTTAATGGAACAAAACGAAGCGTTGGCGGCTCTTGAAAATCCCGATTTTTCTCGCATCGTTTACCCTTCTTTTGAAAAAGCGGACGCGACAAGAAACACTAATGGCAAAATCATGAACGCGATCGCTCGTGGGATTCCTAGCTTTTTAGGCGGTTCGGCGGATCTTAGCCCATCGAACAAAACCGAGTTGATAGACATGGGAGTTTACCCTAAGGGACGAAACATCTACTTCGGAATCCGTGAACACGCCATGGCTTCCATCGTAAACGCGATGGCTCTTTATGGTCCGCTTATGCCTTTTAGCGCCACTTTCTTCGTATTTTCAGACTACTTGAAGCCAGCGGCTCGCATCGCGGCGCTCGCTGGAATTCAACAGTTTTTCGTATGGACTCATGATAGTATCGGAGTGGGCGAAGATGGTCCAACGCACCAACCAATCGAACATCTTTCGCAATTTCGCGCCTTGCCAAACTTTTACGTATGGCGCCCAGCCGATGGCGCGGAAAACGTTGAAGCGTGGAAAACCGCGCTGCAGATGAAAAAATCTCCATCCGCTTTCGTATGTTCTCGTCAAAACCTTCCTCTTCTTCCACAAGCGATCAAAGGCGAAGTTAGTCGAGGCGGCTACCTCTTGGCGGATGATGAAAACTCCGTCATCACTTTGATGGCGTCGGGAAGCGAAGTCTCTCTCGCGCTAGACGTCAAAGAGAAGCTCAATAGCATTGGAGTGCCGGCAAGCGTCGTTTCGGTTCCATGTTTCGACCTTTTTATCGAGCAAGATAGCGCGTACGTCGAGTCCATTATCCCAGATGGAGTCAAAACCGTAGCCATAGAAGCCGCTCGTGGTTTAGAATGGTACAGACTAGCTCAAACGGTCATAGCCATGGATACGTTTGGAGCCTCGGCGCCTGCCGAACAACTTTTTGAAAAGTTTGGTTTTTCCGTTGACGCCATCATGGAAAAAATAAAATAACTCTCTCTAGTTCCAAAGTTAACTTTGGAACTATTTCATCAAACTCTTTAACTCAAAATCGTCAATTAAGAAAAACGGCGTTTGCGTTTTCTCCTCTATCAATCGCCATCCACAACGTACAATTTTTTTAAAATTGTTATCATGCTATCTACAGACTTTCTCGTTGTCGTTTCGTTGACCGTATGGTATCCAATGGTGGGAATCTGCAGAGTCGCCCCTTGTATGGCGCCTTTGGTCGCATGGATAATACGACCAAGCTCAGTGGTTCCCAAGGAACCTTTGACTCCGGATTGTTTCATGTTGTTTTTTAAATACGCGTCTTTAAAATGATACTTGATTCTCTCTTCAATCGCTATTTTTTTTATCTTATTTTTTAGTGGCGATTTAAAGGTCGCGTTTTCGTCACGGTGTCTTAAAATAACGTCAAGATTTTGCATATCTTCAAGAGATTTGTAAGGACTTGTGTCTAAAACCAACAACTCGTTCGTGCTAATGTTAAATCTTCTAAAATACTCTAGCAAAAACCTCCAACTTTTTCCAGCTTCCTCCGAAGCCGTAAAAAACGCCGTGCCTTTATATCCTAGATGGTACATATAAATAATGATGGCGACGGAGATGACGTTGTCGAGTTGAGCGGAGATTAAATTGTCTTTAATGTCTAGTCTATCCATAAAGGCGATAGGCGTTCCGGGAAACAGATACTCAAAGCCGTCAACTTTAAAAATAATATTGTTTCTTCTCTCGCACAATGAGGCCTCTTTTATAACTCCCATCCCCAAATAAGTTCCAGACCAAGGCTCATACGCTTGAACTTTTTCATCGACGAATCGTGACGTAAAGTTATGTAAAAGTTGTTCGGAGTTGGAAGTTCCCGTCAAGTCCGCTCTATTTTTGGCAATGAACGCCGCGTATTGAAACTCGTTGTGGCCCGTGCATATCAGTCCATGTCTATCGGAATGCGCCGATATGTAACCACTTGTAGGTTGGGTGCCTTTTGCCACTAAAACGCCATCATAGTACTCAACCTCGATTCCTATCTCTTCAAGTTCGCGTTTGACAAACATAAAAAAAGGATGTTCAGCGCCCACTACGCTTGGTATGCGGATAAGTTGTTTTAAAATATCATAAAATTGTTCCATGTTTACTCTATTATCTCCTCGTTATGTAATTCATAAAATTCACTTTCTTCGGCAAGGCCTTCGCTAAAATATTCCATTTTATCTTCCGCCAATTCTAAGTTCTTCAGTCCAGCTATGTGAAATACAGCGTCGCCTTCTTGCACCAAAGGTATCTCCGACTTCCCAATGATAACGCCGTCAAAAGGAGCTAAGAGCTCATAACTCTCATCGCCCAACGGTTCGTCAATGTAAGCTATGACTTCATTCTCTTCCACCGTGTCGCCTAAGGCTTTTATGGTTCTGAGCATTCCGCTCTTGCTTGAGCGTATCCACTTGCTTGTTTTTGTCACAATTGGCGATTTTACGATTTTTTTTCTTATCTCTTTAGGCAGCATGTCGTTTGCGCGAAGAACCTCAACCAAACCTCGAACGCCAATGCGAATCGAAGTCTCGTCAAAACGCAGCGCTTCGCCCGCTTCATACAACAAAATGGGAAT
>CALDOC010000022.1 GCA_937914675.1 uncultured Sulfurimonas sp. | reverse complement strand
TTTAAAATCAACTCTAATGAAAGTAAATATCATGTAAAAGCTTATGGATACAGACCACTAGAGTTTACTTCGGATAGAAACGACGCAACGATAAAAGTAGAACCAATAACAATAAAAGCGCTCTATCTTACATATTGGGGAGCAAGCAACAACTCTGGAACTTTTAAAAATATGTTGAAAATAATAGAACGAACCGAAGTAAACTCCGTTGTCATGGACGTGAAAAACGAGTATGGCTCCACATCTTTTTTAACCTCTTTTGAGCAAGCGAATAGTTATGGCGCGCAAAACACTAGGACTAATAGAAATATCCAAAAATTTATGAAAACGCTCAAGGATAGAAATATTTACACCATTGCGAGAGTCGTGGCTTTCAAAGATGAAATTCAAGCTTCAAATAATCCAGATTACGCAATTAGACGCGACGACAATGGAAGCGTTTGGAGAAACGACGACAACATGGCATGGGTTGATCCATTTGACAAACGCTCTCATGAATACGCGATTAGCATGGCGGAAGAAGCCGCTAAAGTTGGTTTTGACGAGATAAACTTCGACTATATTCGATTTCCAGCGAAAAGTGGATTAAGATATTCAAAACCCAACACTCAAGAAAATCGAATAAAAGCTTTGGGCGAGTTTCTAATAAACGCGCAAAATAGACTTAGAAAATATGGAGTATTTATATCGGCCAATATATATGGAAATGTTTGTTGGTCCGACGATGACAACAATATAGGGCAAACTATCGAAGGTTTGTCAGCTCATGCGGATTATTTGGCTCCTATGTTATATCCGTCTGGATTCTCAAGCGGATCGTTTAACTTTAAATATCCATCTGAGCATCCATACGCCGTTATATATAGAAGCCTTTCAAATATAAAATCCAGAATTGACACTAAACGAGTGAGACCATGGCTGCAATATTTTAGAGATTACACTTCAAAACGCAAAGATTACGATAGATTTGAGGTTCGTGAACAAATAAGGGGAGCCGAAGATATAAACGCCAATGGCTGGATGATGTGGTCGCCACATAGTAAATATTATTTGAATCATTTTGATAAAA
>CALDOC010000021.1 GCA_937914675.1 uncultured Sulfurimonas sp. | reverse complement strand
TATAGCTATAATTATTTCTAATATTATTATGTATATTTACGTAGTAGTTTTGGGTTGATTTAGTGGTGAGTTTCTTAAAACTTTAAGGTTAATTATGTAAAGGAGGAAGTGTGAAAAATATGAGTGCACTTCAAAAAATTGCGATTTTTGCATTTTTGGTGGCGATTGGTTTTGCGATTTATTTGATTATAACGGCAAAAGCCTTCTCTTATCTTTCAAAAGATCCAAAAGCCTGTATAAATTGTCATGTCATGAATACTTCGTACGCAACATGGCAACACAGTTCTCATGCTCAACGCGCTACATGCGTAGAGTGTCATTTGCCGACTGACGGGGTTGTGAATAAATATATGGCAAAAGCGAGAGATGGTTTCAATCACACGGTCGCGTTTACTCTCAACACGTACGATCATGCGATGAGAATTAGCGATGACGGCGCGAAAAGGGTTCAAGCGAACTGCATATCATGCCATAACAGCGTTACTTCCACGATTGGAGCGAATGCGGATAAGTATCATAATTTTGATGATGCCAGTGGCGTGGAAAATGGAAGAAAATGTTGGTCTTGTCATAGAGACGTTCCACACGGGAGAGTTAGAGGCATAACGACAGTGCCAAACAACCTTGGCGTCAAAGAAGTTAAATAAATAAAGGGAAAAAGAATGAAGTATAAGTTATTGCTTGCAGGCTCATTGGCCGCAATTGGTTTTATCTCACTGATGGTTAGTAGCGTTAACGCGCGAGAGGCGGAACGCGTCGAGTTGGCAACCGCGCCAATTGTCGCTGAAGCTAGCAAAAATAAGAGTGAAGAGTGGTCTAGATACTATCCTAGACAATATAGTTCTTGGAAAAAGACGAAAGAAGGCGATGAGATTAAAGATATGCTTAAAGATAAATCTCAGTTAGCGATTTTATGGGCTGGTTATGGTTTTTCAAAGGACTACAACGCTCCTCGCGGTCATTACTATGCGCTTCAAGATAATGTAAATTCACTAAGAACGGGCGATCCAGTAGACGCGAAGTCGGGACCAATGCCTACGGCGTGTTGGACTTGTAAATCTCCAGACGTTCCAAGAATTATAGAAAGAGACGGTGAATTAGAATATTTTACAGGCAAATGGGCCAAGTATGGTTCTGAAATTGTAAACTCAATTGGTTGCGCCGATTGTCATGACAACAAAACGGGCGTTCTTAGCGTAAGAAGACCTCATTTGGATCGCGCTTTGATATCCGCTGGACTACCAACGTTCGCAGACTCCACTCATCAAGAAAAACGCAACCTTGTTTGCGCTCAATGCCATGTTGAATATTATTTCAAAAAAACTGAGTGGACGGATAAAGACGGCGTCGCAAAAGTGGCTAAAGTTGTAACTTTGCCTTGGGCGAATGGTTTAACGGCGGAAGGCGCTGAAAAGTACTATAATGACATTGGTTTCTCAGATTGGACTCATAAGTTATCCAAAACGCCAATGCTTAAAACGCAACATCCGGGCTATGAACTGTTTAAAACTGGAATACATGCTCAAAAAGGCGTATCATGCGCTGATTGTCATATGCCATACACGCAAGAAGGCGCCGTAAAATATAGCGATCACCAACTACAAAACCCATTAAACACTATGGATAGAAGTTGTATGACATGCCATAGAGAGAGTGAAAAAACACTTGAAGAAATCGTTCATAGAAAGTATGAAAGAAAAGATCAACTGCATGAACTAGCTATGGATAACTTGGCGAAAGCCCACTTAGAGACAGCTAAAGCTATGGAAGCCGGCGCTAGCGACGAAGAGTTGAAAGCTATTCGCGAACATATTAGAAGTGGTCAGTGGAAATGGGATTACGCGGTTGCTTCTCATCCAGCGTTCTTTCACGCTCCTGAAGAGACGTTACGTCTTTTAGCCGTTGCGAATGAATCAGCGATGAACGCGAGACTTGGTCTTGTAGCGGTTCTTGCAAAACATGGAGTGACTGACTATATCGCGCCTGATTTTTCAACTAAAGAAAAAGCTCAGAAATTATCGGGTGTTCCTTTAGAAAATCTAGTTGCGGCTAAATTAAAATTTAAAGCTACATTAGAACAAGAGTGGTATAAAACCGCTGTTAAAAATGGAAACTTAAATATGGAATCTAGAAAAGACGTTGATGTGAAATCATCATTTTATAGATAAAGATTAGTGATGTTACTTAGGGAGTTGTTCCTAAGTAACGCATTTTAAAAGAAAGAGACTTTAAAGTCTCTTTCTTTTAAAATGCGTTCATAGAGATGCTTAAAAGGTTTATTTTTGGTATACAAAATAATTAGTTCATATAGAACGATGGTTCTTCTAGTTTTGATTTTAGCGATAGGCGCGGCCATTGGCACCTTTGTAGAAAATGATTTTGGCACTGCTAGAGCGAGAGAATTAGTGTATGACAATTGGTGGTACGAACTATCATTGTTGCTTCTTGCCATTAATATGTTGCTTGTCATACATAAAACAAAAATGTACAGAGTCAAAGCAAGGACAATGTTTCATTTATCATTTATTTTAATTTTAATTGGGGCTGGACTCACTCGCTATTATGGCGTTGACGGAATGATGTTTATCAGAGAAGGCGAAAAATCCAACGTTATAGTCGCGGGTGAAGAAAATATAGTAACGCCATTTTATTTGAAACTTAATGATTTCACTATGACAAGATATCCAGGTAGTCGGTCTCCATCAGCCTTTAGTAGCGCTATAACGGTAATCGACTCACAAAAAGAGACCAAATTTGATACAGATATTTATATGAATCACACTCTTGATTATCGGGGATATAAATTTTTTCAAACCTCATACGACACGGATGAGAAAGGAACGCAACTCTCGGTCAATAAAGACCCCGGAGTGGAGATAACGTATATAGGTTACGCACTACTATTTTTAGGGCTTATTTTAAACCTTTTTGATAAAAAGTCAAGGTTTCAATTTTTGATAAAAAAAATAAAAAAAATGCCAATAGCTTCCTTTCTTTTAGCTCTATTTTTGGCGCTAAGTCAAACACCCTCTTCCGCTGAGAGCGAATACGTAAAGCGGTATTTACAAGAGCATAAAGAAAACTCTAAAGCTTTGGCGGATGAATTCGCCACTTTGGTCGTGCAAGATCCCGTGGGTAGAATGAAACCACTCGACACTCAAAACCGTGAAGTTCTGAGTAAGTTGACTGGAAAAAGTTCATGGCAAGGAATGAACGCGAATCAAGTCGTCTTAGGAATGTTTTCTCGTCCCGATATTTGGAAAAAAGTTGATATTATCAAAGTGCAAACACCAAAACTTCGTAAGATTTTAGGTGTTAGCGATAATCAAGAACTCGTCAAGTTTACTGATTTTTTTGATGAAAAAATGGAATATAAGCTAACAAAATACGTAGAGGACGCCAATCAACTTGTACCATCTAGGAGAGGAACGTTTGAGCGAGACGTGATAAGAGTTGATGAGAGATTGAATATTGTATTTATGAGTTATAGAGGTGTTTTGTTGACTATCTATCCTTTGCCTGACAATGAACGCAACAAATGGGTTGATTTTAAGACTATGTTTTCAATGGTGGACGATAGCAATGTCAAACGCGCCACAAGTAGATTGCTAGACGCCGCGTACAATAGAAATTATGATAAAGGCTTTGCGTATATCGAGGGTATAAGAACATATCAGAATAAGTTTGGAAAAAGCGTGACGCCTCTACAGGAGAAGTTGGATACTGAAATTTGGTTCAATAAAACGTCACTATTTATCAGACTTTCGATTGTCTATTTAATCTTTGGATTTCTCTTGCTGACTTACGGACTTGGCTCTATGTTTTTAAATAGACTTATAAACTCAAAAGTAAAAATATTAATTACCATAGTTTCATCCATCTTGATAGCCACGCATACGTTTGGTATTGGGATTAGATGGTACATTGGTGGTTACGCGCCAATTAGCAATACCTATGAGACTATGGTATATATTGGATATTCAGCTATTTTAGCTAGTTTTATCTTTTTAAGAAAGTCTACTTTGGCGCTAAGCGCGGCGTTTATTATGGCTGGCATATTTATATTTGGCGCGTATTTAGGAGAGATAGACCCTCAAATAACTAATCTTGTTCCCGTGTTAAAGTCATACTGGTTAAGCGTTCATGTTTCCGTAATCACCGCAAGTTATGGATTTTTTGGGGTTGGAGCGATACTTGGGATGATTACTTTGCTCCTTTTTATCGCTAGAAGAGAGAGTCGCGTTTACATCGACGTACATATAAAAAACATGACGTACGTTAATGAAGTTATTCTTATGTTGGGATTGACTCTTTTAGTCATAGGAAATTTCTTAGGTGGTATTTGGGCTAACGAGTCATGGGGTAGATACTGGGGTTGGGATCCAAAAGAGACTTGGGCGTATATATCAATCTTAGTCTATGTGATAGTGCTTCATGTTAGACTCATGAAAGATATATACTCTCCATATCTTTTTACGGTACTTTCGGTAGTGGCGTTTTTTTCAATTTTGATGACCTACTTTGGAGTAAATTTTTATCTCGCGGGCATGCATTCATACGCGACGGGCGACCCAGTCCCAATTCCAACTTGGGTATATATAGTCTCATCCATAGTGATTTTTGTCATAGCGCTTGCGTATCCTAAAAAAAATTTAAAGGAAAAAAATGAAATTAATTAGTAAAATTTTACTGCTCTCTTTGACAGTGTTTAGCTTGGAAGCTCAAAACATTGAATTGAAAAGTGCAGATACCGCTCGCGAGAGTCAGCTTAATAAACAAGACATGTCCGAGGAACAAGTTGTCAAGCCTTTCTATCAAGGTAAAGTACTTAGCGTTGAACATGGAGGGGCTTACACTTACTTAGAAGTTAAAGAGAGTACGCAACTTTCTTTTTGGGTCGCCGTGACGAGAAGTGACGTCAAAATAGGCGACTACGTAAGATTCCAAAAAGAGTTGGTGACTAATGGTTTTAAAAGTAAAGCGTTAAATAAAACGTTTGATGAACTCATGTTTGCGTCGAACTTACAACATAAAGTGTCTCAATAGGCTCAAAGATTATAATAAGAGTGGGTTTACTCCATCTATGGAGTAAACTTATATCTTCTCTTGTAAACTTAGTAAAATATCCAACTTTTTTATCAACTCTTCTTTTTTCTTTTTGGATTCGGCTTCTTTTATCTTCTCTTTGCAAGAAGCTATTTTTTTCTCCAACAAAGACTCTATTTTTTCCCTTTTTTTCTCTTTTTTCTCTTGTGTTTTTTTATCTAGATTAAAAAACTTTTCAGCTTTTTTAAACAATTCTTCTACTTTCATGATGCTTCTCCCGTTAATGTTTTAATCTCTTCATCCTCTATCCACAACGTCACGGCGACTTCAATTAATCTTTTTGAAATATCATAAGCGAATGATGAATCATTTATTAATGAGGTCGCCATTTTTGTCGTAATGCTATTACTTCTGATAAGGCTGTCAATCCTTCCGTTTTCTATGATATCAAGCTCGTTGATGTCTATTTTCAACTGTTTAACTTTTAGCATAGAGTCCATGTCGTCTTCATCATTTCTGATGTCTTCGATTTTGTCCAAGGTGTTGGCAATCTTTTCTCTCAAAATATTGTACTCGTTTTTGATTACGTCATTGTTACTTTTTTGATAAAAATTGACGTTTTTCTGTAACTCCTCTACGTCCTTAACCGCTTCGACAATATCTTTAGACGCGACTTTATAATAGTAAACCTGTCTGATCTGATTTTCATCCATCTTGTCTTGCGACAACGTGGCGTAATTTACTATGTCTCCATAAAGTTCTTTAATTTTTGTCTCATAAAACTTCCCTACGTTAATATCGATTTTAGTGGTTGAGTTCTTCACGACTTCAAGGATGTTTTCCTTATTCAAAAACGAGTGTCTGTGCAGAGATATGGCGTGAGCCAAAACTTCCGTGGCGTTGTCGTAGAGATGAATCACCTCTTTTTTAATCGCCACCAACGCGGACTCTGGAACGGCTATCACCACGTCATCCAAATATTGAGCCCGTGAAACTCCCTCCTCCACTTCAATGAAAAGACCCTCCAAATAAACCACTAGCTTATGAGTAAAAGGAGAAACGGTTAAAACCCCGATGACGTTAAAGACCGTATGAAAGAGAGCCAATTTCATGGCGTAATCTTTATCGCCAATTCCAATGGTCGCACTCAGAATATCAACAAAATCGGCTAGTTGGTACAAGAAAACTATGGCGATAATAGCCGTCAAAACGTTAAAAATAAAATGGGCGACCGCCAATCGTTTTCCATTTGAGTTAGAAGAAACCGCGCCTATAACGGCGGTTACCGTTGTGCCTATGTTGGCTCCAATGGCTAAGGAAAGAGCGTTGACGTATTCAATCTGTCCAGTAGCCACCGCGGTGATAATCAGAGCCATCGTCGCGCCGCTTGACTGTATGACAACCGTCGCCACGGCGCCAATTAAAATGTAAACTAAAATTCCAAGGTAACCATCCATCGCGAACTGAGCAAGGTCGAGTCCGTTTTTTAAAGCGTCAAAGCCGTCTTTCATGTACGCTATGCCCAAAAACACAAAACCAAGACCCACTAAAATATTTCCAAAACCTTTGTACGCGTTGTTGTTTTTAAATCTAAACATTACGCCAAAGATAATCATAGGCATGGCGTAATGGGCGATATCGATTTTCATGCCTAAAGACGACACTATCCACGCGGTTGTCGTGCTCCCTATGTTTGAACCGTAAATTATCCCGACCGCTCCCGAAAGACTAATCATTTCAGCGCTCAAAAAAGATATGATGATAATGGAAATCAATGAGGAACTTTGTAGCATCGTCGTGGCGAAAAAGCCGGTCACTATCGCTTTTGGCATGTTGCTCGTGCTTTTTTCCAAAACTCTCTCAAGCATGCCTCCGCTGAAAAGCTTAAAGCCATCTTCCATGAACACCATGCCAATTAGAAAGATGGCGATCCCAGCTATGATGATTTTCGCGTCTTGACTAGAAAACAGCAAATAAGCGATTCCAAGCAAAAATAACGGATATATCGATTTCTTTACCAATGTCAATCCTTAAATAAATTTTACTTATATTTTAGGCATAATTAACTTCCATCTTGCTTTATGGATAATGGTTTAAAAGGATTTTTCGAAGGGTTAATCTGAGTTGCTTGAAAGGGAGAACGAAGATTACAATTTGGCGATTGTAATCTTCGCGTATTTTATTTGGTGGCGAATTTGTAATCCAACCCAATCCAAGCCACTTGCTTGTCAAGAGTGTAACCAGTAGCTTGTCCAGCGGAATAAGACGCGTATTTAACAAGACCTGTCAAATCATTAACTCCAGGAATTTTGTTCGTATAAAGAAAATCGATTTCAGAGCCTAAATCATCAGTGGAACCAATCTTCTTATCAGCTTTAAAGTCATGATATACGCCAAGAAGTTTGCCAAAGCCTTTAGCTGTGTAACCTAAACGAACGTTGGCGTCTTTCAAACCACCTTTTGGACCAGCTCCTCCATTGTCTGAGACATAAAAGACGTCCGCCCAACCGTTGAACTTATGGTTTGTACCAAGAGCTGGATTAAAATTAGTTTTACCATCTGTTCCAGTAGTACCACTTAAAACCTCATAGTTGACGCCGGCTAATACTCCAGAAATATTGGCGCCTA
>CALDOC010000020.1 GCA_937914675.1 uncultured Sulfurimonas sp. | reverse complement strand
GACGCGCCCAACTTTATTTGAAAACATAATAAATTAAGCTAAGTTAATCTATAATCGTCCATCTTAAATTTAAAGGTCTAAAATGAAAAAAATATTGGTAAGTTTAGCGGCTGTCGTCGCGCTAAGTAGCGTCGCGTTTGCCGCAAACAATCAAACTGGTTGTGGGTTAGGTTCTGTAATTATTAAAGATGATTCAAGCGCTGTAATGCTTGCTCTTCAAGCTACAACAAATGGTACTTCTGGTAATCAAACTTTTGGTATTACTTCTGGAACTTCAGGTTGTAAAAAAACTAAGTTGGTCATGAATGAAAGAGCTTCGGAATTTGTCGCTTCGAACATGGACGCTTTGGCGAAAGAAATATCCGTTGGACATGGTGAAAGTCTTGATACTTTGGCGGAGCTTTTAAACATTGAAAATAAAGCGGTGTTTGCTTCAGCTCTTCAAGCTAACTACAACGGCATTTATAGCAGTAAATCAGTTAAAATGGCTGACGTTTTAGATAATATTTCCACTACGATATAGTTTTTTTTTATCTCAAGTGATTTTCACTTGAGTAAATATCTTCATTAGGGCTTTCTCATTTTTTTATTCAAAATTTTCATTTTTATACTCTTGAGCACTACTTTTCTTTACTCGTCTAGCGCTGTAAACTATAAAAATAAAGCGCGACAATTAAAACTATACGATAAAAATTATTGGCGTTTGCTGCTACACATGGATAAGAGCGTAAGCGAAATAGACGACGCCAATTTTTTCTTTTCAAACGATGGGAAAACGAATCCCAAGAGCGAAATGCTAGAAACCTTGGACGCGTTCTTTAGCGACGAAATAAAAGACGACAATTCTAGCGTATGTAGATTTCCCGCTCGGTATCAATGGCTCAAAGAAGAGTTAAACGCTACGGATTTTCCAACCGCTCACTGCGATGAATATGAAAAGATTTTAAATCGCGTCGACCCAAAATCGGTCACTTTAGTTTTTCCATCGGCTCATATCAATTCTCCAGCTTCAATGTTTGGTCACACCTTTTTAAGAATAAACTCTTCCTACGATTCAAAACTTCTTTCATACGCCGTAAATTACGCGGCGAACGCGGATGCAGAAACCGAGAATGGAGTCGTATTCGCCATAAAAGGTCTTTTTGGCGGATACTACGGTCGCTACTCTCTTCTTCCCTACTATGAAAAATTGAAGGAGTACAGAGACAGCGAGCAGAGGGACGTATGGGAGTACAACTTAAATCTCACGACGCGAGAGACTCTAAAAATGTTTAGGCATGTTTGGGAGTTGAACGGCACGAACTCCCACTATTATTTTTTCACTGAAAACTGTTCTTACAACATGCTATGGCTACTTGAGGCCGCGAGACCAACTTTGAATCTAAGAAAAAAATTCACATATCAAGTCACTCCCCTTGAAACGGTTCACGTGGCCAAAGAAGCGGGAATTATCTCCTCGGACAACTATAGGGCGTCCAAAAGAACCAAACTTTTAAAATACGAAGCTCTCATAAATGATGATTATATTGGCATGCCTATAGCTTTTGTCGAATCAAAACTTGACGTAAAAAAGATGATGAACAACGAGAATATCAGCAAACAACAAAAAATGTATATCCTCGAAGCCGCAGTTGAATATCTGGAATACCAATTAAGCAAGAGCAAAATAAGCAAAGAAAAGTATTTAGAACTTTTTCATGAATTTACAAAACAAAGAGCTGGCTTGGGTTTGGGACAAAGCGTTAATATAGAAAAACCTTTAAATCCAATAGAGAGTCATAGGGCCGTAAGAAGCACGTTTGGAGTTGCCCATAAAAATGACGGTTTTGTCTCTTACCTAGGTCTGCGCATTGCGTATCACGACTTGGAAGATAGTAATTATGGATTTTTAAGAGGCACTCAGATAGAGTTTATGGACATGCTTTTCTCAAAATCCAAACAAGAAACTAAAGTTGAAAAAGCGACCATAGTCTCCATCGTTTCTTTAGCTCAAAGAAGCGAATTTTTTAAAAGTTTTTCTTGGAGAATGAAACTTGGCTGGGATAACGACTCCTTTTCAAGCGACGGCGAGTTTGGGGCTAGCGTTGGCGCTGGATATAGTTGGGGAAATAAAGAAGGTTTTGTTTATTTTTTAGTCGACCCTCTCTTTTACTTGGCAAAAGAGTTTAATTGCGGAGTTGGAGGAAGCGTGGGCGTAAGCGTCGATAAATATAAGTTTATGAACACTAACATAGAAGCGACTAAAAGAGTGTACGACAATGGAGTAAATCAACTATTGATAAAAGCCTCGCAGGGGTTTCGTACGTCACAAAACACGCAAATCATACTAAAATACAATTACAAAGACAGATATTTAAACGATGCCATAAAAAAAGAAGAAACATTTATGGGTATGATGAATTACTATTTTTAAGGAATATTGAGAATGATAGATTATATGATTAAAGTCACTTCCTACGTAACGGCGTTGATACTTGCCCTTTTGGTCGTCTTGATAGTTTACGACGCGACGAGTCGGTATCTTTTTTCAGAAGGGTCGACCGCGCTTCAAGAACTTGAATGGCATTTTTTTGACGTCATTATTTTACTCAGCATATCGTACGCTTTAAAATATGACGCTCATGTCAGAGTTGACGTATTTTATGAAAAACTCTCCGCTAAAACAAAGGCGTTTGTAAATATAATTGCGGGACTTTTTTTCATCTTGCCCCTTTCGTTCTTGATAATTTACGTCGGAGTGGGTTTCGTGGAACTGAGTTTTGCTCAGAGTGAAGCTTCATCTGACCCCGGCGGGCTGAAATACAGATGGTTGGTTAAGTCGCTTATGCCGCTCGCGTTCGTTTTATTGGCTCTCGTGGCGTTTAAGGAGTTGACAAACGACGTAAAAAACTGGATCTCTTCATGATGGCTTTGCTCATGTTTGGCGCCGCCCTCTCGTTCCTTCTTTTTGGCGTGCCAGTCGCGTTCGCGTTTGGCGGCGTCGCCATGGCGTTCGCGTTTATCATTCCAGAGCTTGGTTTTGAAGTCTTCAACGTCTTGCCTTTTCGCATATACGGCATCATGAACAACACGACGCTCATGGCGGTTCCGCTCTTTATCATGATGGGCTTAATCTTGGAAAAGTCGGGAATGGCCGAAAAACTTCTCATCTCCATGAGCGCCATGTTCAAAGGCGTTCGAGGCGGCCTTGGGGTGAGCGTGGTTTTGGTTGGCGCCATTTTAGCGGCCTCAACGGGCATAGTCTCCGCGTCGGTCGTCATGATGAGCGTCATAGCCCTGCCCCTCATGCTCAACGCCGGATATGACAAAAGCCTCGCGAGCGGCACGATAGCGGCTAGCGGGACGCTGGGACAAATCATTCCTCCATCCATTATCTTGATAGTTTTGGGTGACGTCATGAGCGTCAGCGTAGGCGATTTGTTTATGGGAGCGCTACTTCCCGGCATAACTCTCGTTTTTCTTTATACTATTTATATTCTAGCAAGAGCTTTTTTACGTAAAGAAGACGCCCCCGCAATTATCAGTGAAGAAAAAGTAAGCGTTTACAAACTATTTAAAGCCATCATCCCTCCTCTGCTGCTTATGACTTCGGTTTTAGGAAGCATCTTCGCTGGGATTGCGTCACCGACCGAATCGGCGGCGTTTGGCGTTGTCGGGGGAGTAATATTGTCCGCGTTCAACGGGACTTTAAACGTCGAGATGACAAAGTACGCGCTTTTTGAAACCATGAAACTTACAGGAATGATATTTATGATTCTCATAGGCGCCACCGCGTTTAGTCTCGTGTTTAACGAGTTGGGAGGAACGGATTTTATTTTAGAGATTTTTAGTGAAGACATTGGCGACGTTTGGGTCTTTATCGCCGTATCCATGTTTAGCATATTCATACTTGGATTTTTCATAGATTTTATCGAAATAAGTTTTATAATCGTGCCAATCTTAGTTCCAGTCATGGCGGCGTTTGGCATAGACCCTATTTGGTTTGCCGTCCTTATAGCGATGAACTTGCAAACTTCTTTTTTAACGCCGCCTTTTGGACTCTCCCTCTTCTTTTTGAAGGGGGCGTCTAACAACAGCGTCACGACCATGGAAATTTACAAAGGGATAGTTCCCTTCATTATTTTGCAGATTGTAGGCTTGTCTTTAGTTCTCTTATTTCCGGATTTGGTATTCGCCTTTTTATAAAAACCAAATATTTAATCTTCGCTCATAAAAAAGGAATCAACGGTAATGTTCTTGAACGCGGAGTTTAAAGAGGTAAAGAGGCTTGGAAACTCTTTTTCCATTTTGGCTAGCATGATTTTAGTGTCCGCCCTCGCGTGAGGCTCCTTGACGTCAAATCTCATGGCCGGGCAAGCTTCGTCGCCTATGGCCTCAAGGCCATTGTCTTGAACGAAAGCGGTGAGTTGACGCTCCCTCATTTGAATGAGTGGACGAATCACCACCAGTCCGTTTCCAGCGGTGTACTTCGGAGCCAAACTCCTCATCTGTCCATTGTATATGAAGTTCATGAAAAAGCTCTCCGCCGCGTCGTCCAAGTGGTGGCCTAGGGCGACTTTATTGCACCCCCGCTCTTTCGCCACGCCGTAGAGATACCCTCTTCTCATTCGTGAAAAGAAACTGCAATAAGATGAGTTTTTACGAATTTTTTCTTTCGCGAAATCATAAACTTTCGTATCATGGATTACGTGTTCTATCTCATGCTCTTTGCAATGTTCCGCCAAAGCCTTAAAGTTTTCACCCATTCCATAACCAACGGTGACGGCCACGAAGTCAAATTTGAAAGGAGCGCGTCGCTGTTGTTCCTTCATGGCGTGAATCATGGTCAAAGAGTCTTTCCCACCGCTCAAGCCGACGAGAATTTTATCGCCCTCTTCTATGAGTTTAAACTCGGCGTTCGTTTTGCCGAGTTTGGACATTATTTTTTTAGATACGTTAATCGGCATAGTTATTCAACTAATTTATCCACCATTTTCATGACAAATTCAGCGCTCTCAACCGCGCTCGTCTCCAAAAACTCGTCAAAAGAGAAACTGGCGTCCATATCAGCCGCGTCGCTTATGGAGCGAAGTATGAAAAAAGGAACGTTCAAAGCGTCGCAAACGACCGCAACGCTGGCACCTTCCATCTCCAAAGCGTCTGCATGAAACGTAGAACCAATCCAATTCTTTCTCTCTTCATTCGCGACAAACTGATCGCCGGTGGCGATAACGCCCTCTTGAACCATTTTGCCCATGTCGGATGCCACTTCTTTACTTAACAGAATCATTTCTTTGTCAGCTTCAACGAAAACGGCGCCCTCGGGTACGTAACCAAAAGGGTGTCCAAACGCGGTAATATCCAAATCATGTTGCGCAAGTTTCGTAGCCACGATCAAATCTCCGACTTTAAGAGTCGCGGAGATCGCTCCAGCGACTCCTGAAAAAAGTAACTTTTGCGCTCCAAAACGCTCTATCATGATAGTAGCTGTAAGAGTTGAAAAAACTTTACCTATTTTAGAATAAGCAATAACCAAGTCTATGCCTTTATAGCTAGCTTCGTAATATGCATTACCTGCGTATTGAGTGGTTTTATACTCGCTTAGCTTTTCTAGTATTGGGGCTATCTCTTCTGGCATGGCGCCCATTATGGCTATTTTCATTTATATTCCTTATATTTCAAAAGTTTTTACAATCTTTTGATAGTGTGGCAACTTGTGCAGTATATTTGCGTTTTCATCTATAATGCAACTTCCACCCCAAAATCCAAGTCCATCTTCAAAACCAACCCGATTGACAAAAATCAATTTCGCTCTGCACTCTTTCGCGACCGTTTTTATGATAGCCATCCATTTATCTTCAATGTCAAGGCCACTATCGCTAAAGCCACGAGCGGGAGAAGCGACAAGAGCTATAATCAAATCGGGATTTTCTTTTATCAAATCGTCATGGACGCTCTT
>CALDOC010000019.1 GCA_937914675.1 uncultured Sulfurimonas sp. | reverse complement strand
TAATGCTTAACTTACGCTTAAGATGTGGGGGAGTTTTGCTTTTTTATTCTGTTTACGCTTTTTTTACTTGCATAACAAGAAACGAGACCAAGGTTCCAAGAACTATCTGCCAGGAGAATCCTATTGTGATTCCAAAAGAATATGGTTGCAGGGCTAAAACCGTTAAAAATCCACCTGCTAACGCAAAAGGAACCGTTGAAGCGCTTCCTCGTTTTGTAAAAACGGCTGAAAAGAAAACGCCAAGTAGTCCAGTGTACGCAAACGCCATCACTCCTAAGGCAAAACCTATAAGAGAAAGTTCGCTGTATCTTTGCCAAAAATAACTCACTATCGCCATAAGAGACAAAACTACGGCGAAAATTAGTACGGCGTTTCTTGAAGCTTTCACAAAGTGAGCTTCCGTAGAGTTGGGGTTTTGTTTTAGTTTGTACGGCTTGTAGAGATCTTCTATCGTCACGGAAGCCATGGCTCCCAAAACGGAGTTCGTGCTTGATAGCGCCGCGGCGATTGCTCCAACGGTCACCAACGCTCGAAGTCCGTCAGGCATCTCATTAAGTATGTAATACATAAAAACGCTTATTTTCTCGCCCTCGAAGTTTTGAACTATCTCACTACTTTGATAGTGAACAAACAGCAACGCTCCAATGCCCAAGAATATAAGCACAATCGGGATAGTCAGCAATATGGAGAGGATGAGCGATTTTGAAGCGTCGTTTTTGTTTTTACATGAGAGAACTCTTTGAGTCATGTCCTGATCGAGTCCAAACGCGGCTATGTTGAGAAGCAACCACCCACTCAAAAGTCCAATCAAACCAAATTTTCCATCGAATGAAGCGTCTATGAACTTCAGCTTGCTGTTTTGCTCCAATACTTCTAAAACGTTTATCTCGCCCAAAGAGTGGTAAAGGTAAAACAAAACAATGACGCCGGCGCCGACGTAGGTGAACGCTTGAATGACGTCGCTCAATATGACGGACTTCACTCCGCCAAAATAGGCGTAAAGCAACGCTCCAAAAACTAAGATGAAGATTGATAGAATCATGTGAACGAAACCAATATCCAAAAAAAGTATCATGCTGATGGCTAAAGCCCCGATGTAAAGCCTCGCTCCACTCGCCATGACTCGCCCGATCAAGAACATGATTCCAGCCTGTTTTTTGGCGCTCGTTCCATAGCGATTTTCTAGCAACTCGTAAACCGTCACCACTTTTAACTCATAAAACTTGGGAACGAAAACCAAAGATATAAAGATGACAGCCAAAAGGGCTGAAAAGTAAAAACCTATAAAAGTAAAGTCATGAGAGTAAGAAAACTCGGGCACGCCTAAAAATGTGGCGGCTGATTGAGAAGTGGCGAGTATGGAGATGGCGACGGCGAACATCGGCATCTGATTTGCGCTTGTAAAATACTCCCGTGAAGAGTTGATTTTTTCACGAGAAAAGAGGTATGAACTAATGGCTAAAATTAAAAAATAAGCTAAAAAGACCAACCAATCAAGTGAAGAAAATCCGTTACTCATTCGGCGATTTCAAGCCTAACGTTTGCACACCGATACGAATGTCTTTCATAAACTTTTCGCCCGGGTCGCTTTTTTTGGTTCTGTAACTCGCGTCTTTTTCAAGCCAAAGCCCCGTTTTTTCCATTTGAGTATATTCATAATGGCCTATGAGATACTCTATTTTTGGGTATTTTCCTTTTAAGTATTTCACGAGCGCGACATTCGCTTTTAGTTGGGCTGGAGTCAAATCTTCTTTTTTATCGCCCTCGCCCCCGACGTTTTCTATCCCCAGGCTAGAGTAGTTAAGTCCTATCACGTGACGAGCCATTTTATCGTCGGGCATAAGCTGATAAATCGTTCCGTCGCGGTCTACGAGATAGTGAGAGGAGACGTTGAGCGCCGACGCTTTGGCGATCTCTTTTCTATCGCTTAAAAGCTCTTCTGGATTTAATCTTTTAAACGACTCTTCCAAATCGTTCACCGCCGTCCAGTGAAGCACTATGACGATGGGCTCTATCTTTATGTCTCTTATTTCCAATCCATAACGCTTTTTGACGTACTCTTTTGTAAGCTCTTCACGTTTGTCCGTAAAAATTATCGGCTTTTGAACGATGGAATTTTTTGTCAGTAAGTTTTCTATCCTAACGTTTGACTCTATGATTCGACCAAAAGGTAT
>CALDOC010000018.1 GCA_937914675.1 uncultured Sulfurimonas sp. | reverse complement strand
CTCTCTCTTTGTCGTCAGGATGCAGAAGTCCAAACCACGCGTCAATATTTTGAGGCAAATCACCGACGTCGTAGCCAAGCATGCTCTCGAAACGCTCTGATAAAAACAGCTCGTCCGTCTTTACGTCCCAATCCCACAAGCCATCCTGCGCGCCTTCTATGGCTAGTGAAAAGCGATTTCTCTCTTTTTGAAGTTCGTTTTGAACCGTGTGAAGCCTAGTGATGTCTGTCATTGAAGATTTGCTATGCAATATCTTGCCCTTCGAATCACGCACCGCGATTATGTTGAGTAAGATGTAGAGTTTGCTTCCATCTTTTCTTTTTAAAATCAACTCGGCGTTGTTCACTACGCCGTTTTGAAGAAAATGATTAAACGCTTTGCGCACGCCGTCCATGCTCTCCGCGTGATATAATTCAAAAATTTCCTTTCCTATAATTTCCTTTTTCGTATAAGCCAAAGAGTCGACTAACGTTTGATTGCACTCTATTACTTTTGCCGTTTTTGCGTCCACTGAAACATGCATTTCTACGGTGAAGTCGTAGAAATTTTTATACTGCTGTTGAAGTTCTTTCTCTTTTTTGTAAAAAGCGTAGCCCAACTCTTCCAACTCGTCATCAGAACCCAAAGGCTCATATTTGGATTGAGTGTTTTGAGATGACATTTTACTTACTTTGTCATAAAGCGCCAAAATTGGATTAGTCATGGTTGTGGCTAAATAGTAAGCCGACAATACGCCCATGGCTAAAATCAATAAACTAAAAATCGCTAAGATGACCATTAGTTTTTGTAGTGGTTGCAAATATATGTTTTTAAGTATCCCTATCTCAAGCGTGATACCAAGATTATAAAGGATTGTATGCATATGATCGTCTAATTGTTTATATCTGTGATACTCTTGGTCAGGTTCATAGTTTTTACTATAGTATTCAAAATTATTTTGAAAGAATTTAGTGTAAATGAAATTATCGAATTCATTGTATTGTTCGATGATTTTTCCCATGCCATACGTAGCCACTATGGCGCCTTGCGTAGTGTTATAGTATTGCGCGGGGATAATAATCACGATTTCATTTTTTTGGGGTTTAAGATAAATAACTGTTTGCGCTAAACTTAAAGCGAGTCGCAATTCTTGTGAATCGCTAAACTTTGGCGCCTCTTCGTTTGTTTGAAAAACAACTCTTCCATCAAAGTCAAGAACGCTTAAGCTATCGAGCAATTTGCCATTTTTAAAATTATTGATAAGTGGAGGTAGATATTTGTTCCGATTTTCTTGGTCAATAAAAGCGTTTACAATCAACTCGTTAGTTGCAAGAAGTTCTGTGCTTTCCTTAAGATACTCCAACCTCAGTTCTAGGTCATTCGCTAAACGATCTGATTTGTTTTTTAAATCCAAATCCGCTTTTTCTTGTAAATTTCTAAGAGCTAAAGATATAAAGAAACTAATGGTAATAGTTAAAATAATTGCGATAAGAACAGACGCTTGAAAGATAACTTTCGTTTTAATGCTTTTTTTAAAACCATTGTTTGGATACATGTTTACTCTTTAATTGGCGCAATGTTTCCATCTGCGTCAAACTTCGCCATGAAAAAATCCTCTATGTTTAGAGCGTCATGGTCTGTTTTGCTAAATGGTTTTTTATACGTTTTAATCGCGCCTTCGTAGGCGTCTAGATTTTCTAAAGACTCTTTAATCTTGTTTGAATCAAAACTTTTAGCGTTCTTTATGGCATGAGCTAAAAGCCTCACGGCGTCATAAGCTTGAGCGACGCCCGTTAGAGCGTTTATCTTTTCACCTGATGATTTGCCATAGGTTTGTAAATAGTTTTTTTCTAAAGCAAGCGCCTCTTTTTTCTTGTTCTTTAGTAAAGAAAAAGTTTGAATAAATCGTAAATCAATATTTGGAAGATACTGTTTATTCGCTTT
>CALDOC010000017.1 GCA_937914675.1 uncultured Sulfurimonas sp. | reverse complement strand
GTGTAGACTTGCCCCATGGTTATAAACGGTCCGCCGTCTTGTTCCCAAGTCGTCAGTACTGGGACTTTTGCGAGATCGATATCCGTGTCAAAGTATTTTATCTCTTGACACTCGCCCTCGCCTTTTAGCTTTTTGGGGAAAACGTTTTTTAAAGAAAACAATTCGCTCGCCATCGACAACTTTTCCATCATGCCCGCGGGTGGCTTCATGTGAAGGAGTTTGGTGATTTCGTCCGCGACGCTCTCAACCGTTCTCCCAAAAAGCAGTTCCGTTCGTTTATAAGAGCCAAAAACATTCATAAGAACGCTCTCTTCAAATTTTACGCCAGTTTTTTTATCTACTACGTTCGTGAATAGAATTGCTTTACCACCGTCGTTTTTCTTTACTTCGGCATAAGCTAAATGTGGAATTTCAAGATAAATATCTAATTCATCATTAATGATTCTCAGTTCGTTTTGCTGTTTTAAAAGATCTATCGTTTTTTGCATATTTATACTTCTTTTTTATAATCTCTGTGGCATCTCATCTTTAAAGGCTATTTTTTCCGCATGTTTGAGTAGTTCCAATGCGCCATTGTTTATCATCTTTTGAGCCAAGCCAGAACCCAAATTTTTGCTATCCACAACGTTTACAACGAGTTTTTCATGGACGATATTTGTCCCATCTGGAAAACCTATCATAACTCTAAACGTAATCATGTCATCATCAATGACGGCGTTGCATGCTACCGGAGCGGAACACCCCGCTCCAATTCTCGATATGAAATCTCTCTCAATCTGAGTACAAATAAAAGTGTTCTCATCTTTTAAACTCTCAGCGATCTCACGGATTTTTTCATTTCCACTCACTATTTCAATGCCAAGGGCGGCTTGTCCCATTGGTGGTATCATCATATCGAGTGACAACTTTTGAGTATACGGAACGTCTTTTAAAAGATCAAGTCTACTAAGTCCTATCCAGGCTAAAATAATCGCGTCATACTCTCCCTCTTGAAGTTTTCTAAGTCTTGTGTTTACGTTTCCTCTTAAATCTTTTACTTTGAGATCTGGACGTTGTTTCAAAAGTTGCATTCTTCTTCTTAAGCTCGTTGTTCCAACTAAAGCGCCTTGTGGCAAATCTTCCAAAGTCGCGTAATTGTGAGACAAAAACACGTCGCTTTGATCTTGTCGCTTAGTAACGGCCACGAGCTCCAATCCTTCGGGGATATACGTCGGAACGTCTTTTAGACTATGCACCGCGATGTCGGCGTTTCCGGCCAACATCTCATCCTCAAGTTCTTTCGTGAAATGACCTTTTCCGCCAATGAGAGCTAAGGGTTTGTCTAAAACTTTATCTCCATTGCTAACGATTTTATTTAATTCAACGGTTATTTCCGGGAAGCTAGCTTCTATTCTATCCTTGATGTGGTACGCTTGCCAAAGCGCTAGGTCTGAAACGCGCGTCGCTATCGTTAATTTTGTCATTTGTCATATAGCCTTTTTATATTTATTCTTCGTTTTATCTATTTTTCCGTCCAAATAAAGAGTCGGCGTTCCAGCGACCATTACGTCATTGGCGACGTCTACGTCAAATTGAATCTGCTTTAAAACTTTTTCTGATTGTAAATCTTGCATTGTAACGTTTGCGTCAACGGCTTTGTTAAACGCGGCAAGTATTTTGCTCAGATCTTGTTCAGTGGGATTGACTTTTACGTTGTACAACTTAAGAACGACGTTTTCGACTCCCTTAAGTTCAGCCGCCACCGCCGCTTTTACTAAAGCGACTGAAGCGGGATGGATTCGTTCCAATGGAAAATGATAATAATAAATTGCGAATTTTTCTGGTTCCTTTTTCATATCTTCAATGGCGCCAGGAACAGAAGCCTTGCAAAACGGGCATAAAGGATCGGAAAAAATCGCGACTTTATGCCTTGCGTTTTCACTTCCGTAAATTAAGTTTTCTTTAGCGTAATATTTTTCTTTAAAATTTGGCTTCACCATCTCTGAAAAACTTTGACCGCTTTGCATATCCACCAACTCTTGAGTGATGACGTTTCCATTTGAGAACCAGATCATTTTTTGTTTAATCTTACTTTCAGGCTTGTTTTTTAGACTCGCTTTCACGTTCACTATGTACGAACTCCATCCCTTTAATTGTTTTAGTTGCGCAACTTCGTCAACGCTTACGCTTACGTCTTGCAATCCAGGATTTTCATCAAACTTATCGCTTAAAAACTCTTCAACTTTTTCACTTGGAGTGTTTGCGTAACAAAAACTACCTAATAGTAGCGTCGCTAGAAATAATTTCAACGTCAATGACATCAGAATCCTTTGTTATATTTTTTACTTCACAGTTTCTATCATATTTACCAAATTTTACATCATAACGGTTAACAATCATACCCGTGAACAGAGCAAACTGCATCAAAAGACCAATAATATCCGTCATAAAACCAGGGATGATAAGAAGGATGGCGCCAAAAAGAGTAAAAAGATTTAATCTTTGAAACTGTTTTAAGTCTATGCAGCTGTATGAAACCGCGGAAATGTTTTTCACCAAAGTTTTTCTAAAATTGATTAGTATGGATATACCAACAAAAGCGCTAAACATAATTTCAACAAACGTTGCGATTCCACCTATGCTTGACGATATATTTACGGATACTATTACCTCGAGAAATAGATACG
>CALDOC010000016.1 GCA_937914675.1 uncultured Sulfurimonas sp. | reverse complement strand
CCACTTAAAACCTCATAGTTGACGCCGGCTAATACTCCAGAAATATTGGCGCCTAAATCTAAGTTCATGTAAGTCGCGTCGACTTTGGCGGCAGCGCTATGAATCTCCATAGTCGCATCACTCTGAGTGGCATACTCCGCGCGATAGTCTAGTTTCGCTCCAGCCGCGTTTAGATTTCCAGTTAAAGCGATACCCATTGTATCAAATTTACTAGCCATCATGTAGTCATATGCGGTTACGCTCAACTCATCCATAACCTTGTATTTAACATTTAAAAGCACTGTGTTTGTATCCGCTGTAACACCTGCGCCAACGCCTTGTAAACCATAAACCCAGGCGACTAAAATATTTAAGTTTTCAATACTGTTGTCAGCGGCGTAAACAGTGTCGTATGAACGTTCGTTTTGTCTCCAACCAACAGTTCCTATGAATCTTTGATTATCTAAATTTACTTGAGAACGACCAGCGTGTAGGGCTGTTTTGTTAATCTTGTAGTCTATAGACGCTTCTGACACCATGGCAAACTGAGGGTCTTTGACGACGTCGTATGTTAGTTCACCGTTATCAGTGCTATTATATTTGTCGGAACCAAAGTTGTTGACTGATTGAAGACCAATCGTGGCGCTTAAATTTTGCACTCCCAGTAATCCAGCCGAAACGACAAGGTGAGTTCTCGCAGTAAACGCTTTTCCAGCGTCTACTCCATTGTCTTTAACATCCGCGGTTTCATAACGAGGACGAATCTGACCTTTGACTTTGACGTCGTTAAATATATTAACGCCCTCATCCGCGCTTACGCTCACGCTCAATCCACCGATAACTAATGGTATAGTCGCCATTGATAATAATAATTTCTTCATTTTTGTTTCCTATTTTATTTAATTTTTTGAGATAACATACCTCTGCAAAATCCATTCGATTTGACTTTGCAGAGGTATATTTCGTTTTATTTATTCATCGTCTTTTGCGAACTTTTCATACAAGAAGCTTAAAATCGCTTCACGACATCGTATGTACTCGGGGTCGCTTTGTAGCTCCACTCTGTTTCTCGGGCGTTGCAAGTTCACTTCCAAAATCTCGCCAATGGTCGCGTCGGGTCCATTGGTCATCATGATTACCCTGTCGCTGAGCAAAACCGCTTCATCTATATCATGCGTAATGATGACGACGGTGTTTTTCACTTTTTGCTGAATCCTCATAAGATGCTCTTGCAGGTTCGCGCGAGTCAAACTGTCAAGCGCTCCAAAGGGTTCGTCCATGAGCAACACCTTGGGAGTGATGGACAACGCTCTCGCGATTCCGACGCGTTGCTTCATCCCGCCGCTTATCTCATCGGGGAGTTTGTCTTTGGCGTGGTCGAGATTTACCATGCTTACGTATCTTTCCACTCGCTCTCTCAACTCTGAAGCGCTTAGCTCGGGCATGACTTTTTTAACCGCCATTTCGATGTTTTGATATACGCTCAACCATGGAAGAAGCGAGTGGTTTTGGAAAACGACGGCGCGATCGGGGCCAGGACCGTCTATGTGTTTGTTTTCCAAGACGATGGCGCCAGACGTTTGCGCGTCGAGACCAGAAATCATGTTTAAAAGCGTGCTTTTGCCACAACCGCTATGACCAATGATGGCGATGATTTCATTCTCTCTTATCTCCAAGTTGACGTCTGTAACCGCCACGTAATCCTCATTTGCTGAAATCGGAAACCTTTTTTCAACTTTTTCTAGGCTTAAAAATTTTTTACTCATTACGCTCTTCCTTTCTTTGTGTAATCAAAATAATCCGCGATCCTGCCCATCAATACGTCAAGTATAAAGCCAATCAAACCGACGATGATGATTCCAATGATGATGTTGTCGTAGTTTAGATTGTTGTACTCGTCCCAAATCCAAAATCCGATGCCGATGCCGCCCGTCAACATCTCAGCGGCCACGATGACCAACCACGCGATGCCCAAAGAGAGTCTCATTCCCGTAAAGATGTAGGGAACGGAAACGGGCAAGATGATTTGAATAATCTTCTCCAAGGGCGTAAATCTCAGCACTTTGGCGACGTTCATGTAGTCTTCGTTGACGCTTTTGACGCCAAGCGCGGTGTTTATGATAATGGGCCAAATCGACGTTATGAAAATAGTTGAAATCGCCGTCATGTTGATGTCTTGAAAGATAAACAAGAGCAGAGGCAACCACGCGAGCGGAGATACGGGCTTAAAAATCTGAATAAATGGGTTCAAGGCGTATTGCGCGTTTTTGCTCATGCCCACTAGCAAACCGACGGGAACGCCGACTATTATCGCTAAAACGAATCCGGCGAACACTCTTTTTAGCGACTCGATAATCTGCCAAAAGAGACCTTTGTCATCTTGATTGTTGACGTAAAACGGATCGGACAACACGCCGGATATTTCGTCTCCATCAACATTTATTCCCCCAAAAGCCGCGACGTAAGTAGTCGCCGGAGTTGGAAAATCTTTGACAAACGAGGCTATGCCAACCCAAACTTGCAGTATCAAAATAAATACTATCAATGGTAAAAATATTTTTTTCACTAACTCTTTGTTCATTTTTTTTATCCTTGTCCTATTTTAGTTTACACGTTTAAACGCCCTCTTGATTTTCACTGGCGCTTAAAACTACAAACTGCGCTCCAGGTTTTCCCAGAGCGACTTTGTTATTTTGTGACGTATTTAGGGTCTGCGCATCCCGCCGGTCCATAAGGACAGACGTATTTTGGTTGTTCGGTTTTTAAACTTCCCTCCCAAGCGTTTGCCGCTTTTAGGTCGGCTTCGCTCACCGTCGACTCGTCTATGCCCGTGCTAAAGACGTACTCCACCGCCTTGTTTGGATCGTAAACTTTTCCATCCATAAACATGTTGTACTCGTCAACGCCATCTTTTTTCCAAGGACTTGGAGGAAGCGCGTAGCCGACTTCTTTGGCCACCTCAGCGAATAAGTCGGGTCTATAAACGGACTCTATCACTTTTTTCATGTCCACGGCATGGTCTATCTGTCCCCATCTGTACATTTGAGTGATGAACCACATTCCATGAGAGTAGAACGGATACGCCGCGTAGTAGTTCGCGAAAACGTTGAACATTGGATTCGCCTCTGATTTTTGACCTTTCAAATACTGAAAAGTGCCCGTCATTGACTTCTCAAGAACTTCGACCGGCGCTTTAACGTAGTTTGGCTTGCTCATGATTTTCGCCGCTTCTTTACGGTTTTCCCATGAAGCGTCTAGCCACATTTGCGCTTGCAAAACGGACTTCATAACCGCTTTTGTAGTCTCGGGATATTTCGTGATGAAGTCGGCTCTCGTTTGCAAGACTTTTTCAGGGTTGTTGTTCCAGATGTCATAATTCGTCACGAGAGTCGAACCTTTTTTCTTTAAAACGATTCTTTCGTTCCAAGGCTCGCCAACGCAGTACCCTTCAATGTTTCCAGCGATTAGGTTTGAGGGCATTGTCGGCGGTGGAAACGGTTTGATGGTGGTGTCGCGATCGGGAACGATTCCAGAACTCGCCATCCAGTATCTCAACTCGTAGTTGTGCGTGGATACTGGGTGCACCATGCCAAAAGAGAGTGGCTGGTAGTTGTCTCTCTCAGCCGCGCGTTTGGCGTCTATGTACTTTTTGAGCGCCTCGGAAGTCAAAGGACGTTTGGTCTCGTCCATTCCGTACTTTTTCATCTTCTCAATGATGTCGTTTCCAAACGTGATTCCGTTGCCGTTGAAGTCTAATGAGAGAACCGCCTGCAAGTGCGCGTTGCCATTGATGCCTAAAGTCGCCGCTATTGGCATGCCCGCCAAGGCGTGAGAGAAGTCGTACTCTCCCGAGATTACTTTTTGTTGGATTCCCGGCCATCCCCCGCCCTCTTTAACGACGTGCACGTTGAGTCCATTTTTCTTGAAAAAACCTTTCTCTTGCGCGATGACGAGCGGAGCGCAATCCGTTAGCGCTATAAAACCTATCGTCAAGTTCTTTTTCTCTATCTCAGCCATCAATGAAGTGGCGACTAATGACAAGCCCATACTCAAAACTACAATTTTCTTAATCATATCAACATCCTTAAAATTACATTATTTTCTAGCTACATCAGAATTGTATCAGTTTAATGAGTAGCAATAATACCGTTTACTGCATAAAATTTATACAATTATTTCTTAGTTTTACATTAAATAAATGTTACAATTCAATTATCAGTTAGAAAAGGAGTTAAAATGATTAGATCCGTATGCGGATATTGTGGCGTGGGATGTGGGCTTGAATACGATACGAAAAAGCTTATTGGAAACATAACGTACCCTACAAACGAAGGCAGCGTATGTTCCAAAGGAGTCTCTGAACTCATAAGCATTCAATCCTCGACAAGACTTTTAAGACCACACAAAAGAGAAACGATTCATGACGAGTATAAAGTCTGCTCATGGGAAGAGTCCATTAAAGAGATAGCTCAAAAGATAAAAGAAGCGCCAAAACAAAAAATAGGCTTTTATCTATCTGGACAACTTTTAACAGAAGATTACTATATCGCCAATAAACTCGGCAAAGGTTTCATAGGAACAAACAACGTCGACACAAATAGCAGAACCTGCATGTCAAGCGCGGTCGTCGCTTATAAAAAATCCATAGGCGCCGATTTTGTGCCGCTAAGAATGGATGATATTTTTAAAGCCGACTTACTGATTCTTGTCGGAGCGAACACGGCGGAAGCGCATGTCGTTTTGCACAATCAGATTAAAAAAGCGAAAAAATATGGTTTAAAAGTGGTTGTGATAGATCCTCGAACGACGGACAGTACAAAAGTCGCCGACTTGCATTTGGCGATTAACGTGGGAAGCGACATAGACTTGTTCAATCTGATATCCAAAAGATTGATAGACGATGAGTTGTACGACAAAGAGTTTGTAGACAATCGCGTCAACAATTTTGAACTTCTAAAAAACAAGTTCAAGCGCGCGCCAACGACGAAACTCTTAAAACGCACCGGTTTAACTAGCGAAGAGTTTGAGACGTTTTTTGAACTCTTTGTCAATAGCCAAAACGTCATATCGGCATGGACGATGGGGCTCAACCAATCCGTACAAGGAGTCGATAAAAACTTGGCGCTGATAAACTTACACCTTTTAACGGGTAAAATTTTTAAAGACGGCAATGGACCTTTGAGTCTTACTGGGCAACCAAACGCCATGGGTGGACGCGAGGTTGGCGGGCTTTCAACCGTTCTCGCCGTTGGCTTGGGCTTTGATGAACAAAGCGTAAAAAAAGTCTCTAAATTTTGGAAAACGGATAAGATAGACAATCAAGCGGGCCTAACCGCGACTCAGATGATGGAGGCTAAACTCGACGTACTGATTATCTGTCACACCGACCCCGTTTATCATTTGCCAAACAGAAACAAGGTTGAGCGACTTATACGACAGATTCCTTTTGTGGTTGAAATAAACGCTTATGAAAACTCTGAAACTTCAAAATTTGCGCACATGAAGCTTCCCGCCGCGCCTTGGGGAGAAAAAGAGGGAACGCAAACCAATATGGATAGAACCATAACAAAACAAGAAAAGCTTACTCGCACCTCCATAGATTGCAAACTCGATTGGGAAATTTTTCAATTGATCGCTCAAGAACTAGGCTTTAAGAAGGAGTTTAATTTTAAAAGTTCCAAGGAAATTTTCCAAGAGTATCAAGAGATGACAAAATTAAACGACTACATGGACATACATAAAGCTAAATACGATGAAATTTCCCTAATACCTTTCATATGGGGACAAGACGTTAAAAATTTTCTAACGCCCGATAAAAAAGGAAATCTCTTTTTTGTAGAAAATAAACTATTGAGCGAGAAAACAAACTTAGAGTATAAATATATACTTTTAACTGGAAGAACCCGCGATCAGTGGCATACTGGAACGAAGACAGCGCTATCGACGACGCTCTTAAAATATAAAGAGCTGAATTTTTGTGAAATAAATCCACTCGACGCGAAGGAATTAAACGTAAAAAACGGCGATGAGATCATAGTGAGTTCGGTGCGAGGCAGCTTTACCACAAAGGCGTTAATTACGGACGCGATCAAAAGAAAAAACATTTTTGTTCCAATCACGAATAGAGACGTAAATTACGTAACGAACGATTTACTAGACAAAGAGTCTTTAGAACCCGACTACAATCACAGCGCGGTAAAAATAACTAAAGCGTCAAGCGTTACCATTTAAAAATTTAATTACGTCTATATTTTATACAAATCTTTACATGCAAAACCTAAACAATAAGGAATAATTTCAATATGATAAATGATTTAATAAATGAAAAAAGCATAGAAATATACTTACAACCCATAGTGTCCATTAAAGATAAAAAAATCTTCGCTTACGAAGCCTTGACCCGAGCCACGGATAGATACGGCGAACCAATTTCCCCTTTGTATCTTTTTGAACAGGCGAAAAAAGAGAATCTTTCCATCGAGTTGGACGAGTACGTGAGAGAACTCGCTCTTCTAAAATTTTCAAAGTATTATCATCAAGACAAAGAAGTTTTGCTCTTTGTAAACTTTGAAGCCTCCGTTATTGACAGCGCTAAAAAAGATAAATTTATTTCGGTGGTTCACAAGTACAACATATCGCCATCAAACATAGTCATAGAGGTGAAGGAAGACAGAATTAAAGACTCTCACGCGTTGAAACAGTTTATAGACGCGTACAGAAACAAATCCTTTTTAATCGCCATAGACGATTTTGGAACGGGTTATTCAAGCTTTGACAGATTGGAATTCATAAAACCAGACATAGTGAAAATCGACAGATCTCTCATCTACAACGTGCATAATAATTTCATCAACAAAGAGATACTGACCGCAGTATCTCATATGTGCCATAACATAGGAGCGATGGTTTTGGGCGAAGGCGTTGAATCAAGAGACGAGATACTTACATGCGTGAAAAAAGGCATTGACGTCTTTCAAGGTTTTTGGTTTTGCAAACCTCAAAACGAGATTGACGAATCGATGAGAGAAGAGATATTTGGCTATATTGACAACGTTGGAAATCAGTATAAAAATAGCGTTAAAGAGTTGATAAAGAAAAAGCAAGCGCTCCTTCAAAACTCGCAACAACTGGCCCAAAAAGTTTTGTCAACGCTAGAAATTAGCGGCATCTCGGACATGAGCGACATCAACCAAATAATTTCACAAGACGATAAGCTTGAAGCGATTTACATTATTGATTCCATGAGCGGCATTCAAATTGGAGACACTTTGATAGACGCGCAAGAGAGACATTTATACACTCCCACTAAAAATGGTAACGACCATAGCTTAAAAGAGTACTATTTTATCGCAAACGAATCCTTGCGCGGCGATTATCTCAGTAAAAGATATATCTCAAAAGCGAGTGGACACATGTGTAGAACTTACGCGTCTAAAATAACCTTGAACGACGTCGTATACATCGTTTGTTTTGACATTGTCGATTGAAACTAAAACTATAGTTTCCCAAAATTGCACTCGATTTTGGCGTTTGCTATGCGTCCGTACAGAAAAATCTTTTTTTTGTACGGCATCCACTTTATGAGAAAAGTGGCTAAAGATTCCCATAACGAAACCCATGCCGCGACGGTCAGACCTTCGGCGATAACGGCAAACGCCATGTTTGTTTTTATAAAGTCGCTTTGATTCATAGGTACGGAGACGCTAGCGATGAGAAGCCCCATGATGAAAAAAACGCTTGACGCGAGAATCATCTCTTTCATCTTCTTTGACTCTAATTCCTGCAAGTAAATAAAAAAATTCTTTATGCTGTTTTTGAGCCTTTCGACAGAGTCGGTCTGCGTCTGAGACTCTAGATTGAATCGGATGATGAATTTCTCTTTTTCTATTTCAAGGATGCTGTCTATCAAATATTTAACCAAATCTTGATTCAAGTCCTTTTTAAAAGAGTGAGCCCTTTTATCAAAATTATCATATAAGTCTTCTATGTTGCGCACGGAAACGTCGATAATAATCTCTCCGTTTTCCGTCAGTTCATATCGTTCAACAATTCTTTCTCTCATCTTTTCGCCGTTTTGTCAATTTACAAGAATTATACTCTTTCTTTTTAAATTTTTTATTTTAAGATTTCATCTATTTTAAGCTCTTTATGATTACAATTGTCGACGTCGAAAAAGCGATTGAAAAAAACATTAAGGAATTGCCATGTACTGCAAAGATAGCCAAGAGTATCCAAAAAATGAAATACCAAAAACAAAACTTACTACCATATCCGTGTTGTCTCCCGAACAAGAGAAAGACTTTATAGTGAGAAAAATATCCATGCAAGTCGATGGCAGCATGCCAAACCACACCAATGAAATACAGCATCAGCAGTACGTACTCAGCGGCGAAGCGAAAGTTGTCGTTGGCGAGGAAGTTTACCATGCAAAGCAAGGCGATTTCATCTATATTCCCGCCGGAGTGAATCACTACTATGAGACATGTTATGGCGTCGGGTATGAATTTTTATGCATGATTACAACTCAAAAAGACAACATAAAAATGATTTAGATTTTTGTTTTCTTTGGAGCGGGTCCGAGAGAGGAACGTAATTTAATTTGCGTTACGTTTAAAAAGTCAAATCCCTCTTAGCGTTTAAGCAATCCAATCCAAAATAAGGGGTTGCATAATTTCAATACGCCAAATAGATTTCCAATAAAACCTTTTCGTTGTCTCAATTCATTGTCAATCATTTTGCAATAATAGTGCCTGCCACGCAACCCAGTCACCGATTTCTTCAGCGTTTTATCTTTGCCAATCACAATAGTCATAGGAACGGTTCTAAGATTATACTCTTTTGCCATCTTTCGATTATAAGTCGCATTGACTTTTGCGATTACGACTTTCTCATTTTTGTAATATTGCGCCAAGCGAGGTAAATGCTTGAGCAATGTTTGACAAGGCCAACACAGTTCGCTATAAAAATCTATAAACACGACCGAATCGGTTTCTTCGAGAAAAGACTCATAATTTAAATCTGTAAGTTCTACAACGTCTTCCATGATTTTTCCTCTTAAGATCTAAAGCGTTAAAAGAATTGAATGGAGTAGAATAACTATTTTTAAATAAATATTTTATAAAATTACTCGTAACCTTGAACTTTGTTTCACCAACTAACGACTAACTCGCATGGAAAATAAAACCTATGTTAATTAACGCCTACTTTATATACAATCATTCCACTCGCAATCGACATAGTTTATATATAATTAACTTATTATAATTATAGGATTAAGATATGCAAGAATTGATGCAAACATACAAGGACAACTCGCAAGACATAGAAAACTTTCTAGTTGAAACCATAAAGAACATAGGCTACTTACAGTTAAAAGAGAGTAGCAACTTTAAAACGCTTTTTGAAATTTTTCCGTCCTTAGAACTCATCTATATTTGTGACAAAGACACCTTGACGCAAACTTCACCAAATATCTACAGAAAGAAAATAACGCAAACGCAAATTGGCAGTAGTCGAAAATATCTACTCTCAAAGCTCAGCATCGAAGAAAGGTGCGTAACGGTCTCTCATCCGTATATCAGTAGCGCCACTGGAAAAACTTGCGTGACCGTAGCGAAAGAAGAAGATGGAAAAATCTTTTTGCTTGATTTTGAGATCTCTGTTTTACTACAAAGACTTGGACTTGTAAACATTCATAAACAGTTTAACTTCATAAGCAAATCTTTTTACATGATAACGGGAAACGTCATGATGCTTTTAGCCCTTTTTACCGTAGGTTACGCGTTGTTTGACTTTTTACATTCTCTTTTTATTAAAGGCGACGTATCAATAGAATCAATTTTTAAACCCGTAATAGCTCTCACTTTGGGACTCGCGATCTTTGATTTGGCAAAAACCGTCATAGAGCAAGAGGTGGTATTTAAAAGTTACTCAAAAAATGGGCGAGCTGAATATAAAGTGTTGGTAAAATTTTCCATTACAATTATCATAGCTCTTCTGATTGAGTCCCTAATGGTGGTGTTTAAAATTGCGATTGCCGATTACCACCAGATGATACACGCGTTTTATTTAGTCGGCGGGGTATCCGTACTGATGACATCTCTAGGCGCGTTTATATATTTTACAAAACAAAAGGATTAAAATAGCGTTAGATGGAAGCGTTATCAAAAGACGCGCAGCAGGTTACAAACATTCTTGACATAATCTCACTAAACATTCTCCTCAATATATTTTTGCGACTATTTTGCAACGTTACTTAGTCATAATTATAACTTGCGTTTACGAAAAAAAATAAGTTGAGTTCAGCATAATTCTAGTTATTATAACAGTGCGCCTTGACTTTAAATATTAAGGATTTGAAAATGTTAGATCTACATGTAATGATTGTTGAAGACGATGAGCAGCTTCGAGCTAGGCTCGGCAAAATATTAAGCAGAGAAATAGCGATTGTAAATACGTACGCTCAACCATCCTCAGCCATAGCCTCCCTGAACTTATTACAACCCGACATCGTTATTACAGATATTAAAATGCCAGGAATGAGCGGTTTAGAGATGATTCAAATCATTAGAAACGCCTATGAAGATATACCGGTAATTATTTTGTCCGCGTTCAGTGAGCAAAAGTATTTGATAAAAGCCATCGATTTACAAGTAAAGCATTTTTTGACAAAACCCGTTGACATTCCAAAACTCTTAGAGATGCTCGAAAAAATATCTTTAGATTTATCCGTAAAGCGTGATCTTAGCGAACAAAGAATTTTATTAGAACAATACAAGCATATCGTAGACGTTAGCGGCAACGTTTCTATGACCAACAAAAGAGGCGTGATTACTTATGTGAACGATAAATTTTGCGCTCTGAGCGGGTATTCAAAAAATGAGCTTATAGGGCGACCGCAAAGCGTAGTTCGCCATCCCGATATGCCAAAAAGTTTTTTCAAAGATTTATGGCAAACGATATCAAGCAAGCAGGTCTGGCAGGGAATAATAAAAAATCGAGCTAAAGACGGGAAAGACTTTTTTGTCGAAACAACAATCTCGCCAATTTTAGATAAAAACAATGAGATTATCGAATTTATATCTATAAAAACAGATATAACCTCTCTTATTTTAAACAAAAAAAAAGTTACAAGCGCAGATCGTAACGGATAGACTCACCGGTCTGCCAAACAGAATCAAACTCCAAGAAGATATTAGAAATGAGAGTGAAGCGACTTTAATTGTTTTTGACATCAACCATTTTAAAGAGATAAATTTACTGTTTGGAGTCAAGTTAGGCGATGAGGCTTTAATTTATATGGCGGATACGATTGCTACTCTCATGGTTCATTTTACAGACTCCTATTTGTACCGCGTATCCGCGGACGAATTCGTTATGCGTAAATCCGGTAATCAAAGTAAAGAGTTTGAAGATTTCGCGCACACTTTAAACGCTTACATAGAAGAGCATCCGTTTAATTACAAGAATATCTCTTTTGACATAAATTTCACATGTTCCATCGCCTATAAAAGCGATCAAACGCAAAACCTTTTAGAGGCGGCGTTAGACGCTCTCGATTCTGCCAAAAACGCGAAGCGTTTTTTACACTTCTTTGATGAAACGGCTTCGAAACAACATGAATACGAACAAAACTTCGAATGGAGTAAAAAAATAAAAGAGGCTATTCAAGATGGGCGCATAAAATCCTATTTTCAGCCAATTTACGATTTAGAATCCAAAACAATCACTAAATATGAATGTTTGGTTCGTTTGATTGAAGAAGATGGAAGCGTTATATCTCCTTTTGTATTTTTAAAAATAGCAAAACGCTCCCGTCTTTATAGAGAGATTACAAAAACAGTCATAACTCAGGGGTGTAAAACTTTTGCGAACAGGAAAGAAACAATTACTATAAATATGTCCATAGAAGATTTATTGGATGACCACACTATAGATTTCTTCATTTATAAAGTGACTAAAAACAAAATGCAAGGGCGAGTCATAGCGGAAGTATTGGAATCCGAAGGGATAGATAATTTTGAAATTTTTAGCAAAATTTTGACAAGATTAAAAGAAAATGGCATCCGCACCGCGATTGATGATTTTGGAAGCGGATATTCAAACTTTTCTTATCTCATCAATCTTAACATAGACATATTAAAAATAGACGGCTCTTTAATCAAAAACGTAAATACGGACGTAAACTCGAAAATAATCGTTCAGTCCATAGCAATGTTCGCGCATGAACTTGGACTCCGCACAGTCGCGGAATTTGTAAGCGATAAAGAGATATTTGAAACCGTGAAAGGACTTGGAATCGATTTCATACAGGGTTATTACATTTCTCAACCCTTAGAAAAACCACTTGCCGAGAATAGCGTTTTAAAAGTTTAAACATGAAAAAACACTATGCGTATCTAAAGCAGGTTTTGCTTAACGTAATAGCAAACGCAAAAGACGCCATTGAGCAGATAAAAACTCCCATTATAGTAAAAACATTGCTAGAGAAGCATCTCTATGGAACTATAAGTTGCAAAAACCATGAGAGTGAATTTGAAGGAGTCGCTTATAAAGAAAGCTCCTTTTCTGTCACTCTTCCTAAGCGCTCGAATTAGCACTGATAAGTTGTTTTAAACTCGTAGGCGGTTGGACGACCTTCGTCTGGCCATACGTCGCGCTCAAATCTATAGTGTCTGT
>CALDOC010000015.1 GCA_937914675.1 uncultured Sulfurimonas sp. | reverse complement strand
CTTATCTGTTATATTTATAAGGATGAAAAGGGTTATAGAGAAAATTTTTTATCTTATGAAAACTCCAAAAAAGTCTTGTTCTCCAAATACGAGCATGAGAAAGATTACGTCAAACAAGAGTATTTCGAGAGTGAGTTCGCCCCATTTAAGCATATTAACTACTATAGTCAGCCAGAACTGAGTGATAAGACAGTTGTCACGTATCATTTTATGAATAATAAAATATACGTTAGAACTCATCATAGCGTATTTTATAAAGAAGATAAAACTAAAACTTTGCTTCATATGGAAATGAGCAAAGCGTTTGATGGCTCTTATTTTGACATGGTCTCAAAACAGTTAAACATAAACGTTTCCATCGAAGAGTCGCAAAATCAAAAGCTCCATGGTTTAAATATTTTTGACAACTTCATATTGGAGGACAAGGATATAATGGATAAGCAAAATAATTATTTGACTGTATATTTAATCAAGTCGCAAGAGGGTAACGCAAATATACTATTTTCACTTGACAAAGCCATGTTAAATAGCGCTCTGTCGCAAAATAGAAAGCAACTATTTTTCTTTTTAAGCGTATCGGTAGTTCTTATATTTATCTTTTTTCATTTTTTTATATACTTTAGAATTTCAAAGCCCATAGATAAAATAATGAAACAGATAACAAAGGTCAAACATGGCGATTATAGTCAATCGGACGTCGTTAAAACTGGAGATGAACTTCAAGAAATATCTTCAAACATAAACATGTTGGCGCAAGCGGTTAGCAGTCGTGAACGCTCACTAACGGAGTCTCAAAAAGAGTTGGAACGTCTTTCAACGCATGATGAACTGACAGGGCTTTTAAATAGAAGAAGTTTTAACGTCAATTTAAAATACGTACTACGAAAAGCCAAGCGAAACAAAACAAAAGTAGCCATACTGTTTTTAGATTTAGATCAATTTAAACAGATAAACGACACTTTAGGTCATAGCGTTGGCGATCAATTGCTTATGTCTGTCTCTAATAGACTGCGGTACGCTTTAAGAGATAGCGACGTTTTAGCGAGAGTCGGCGGAGACGAGTTCAATGTTTTTGTGGATGGTTTTAAAAACGTCATAGAGATACAGGCTTTGGCTCAAAAACTTTTGGACGCTTTTGAAGAGCCGTTTACCGATAGTGAAAATGAGATAGTCTCCTCCACCAGCATCGGGATAGCTATTTTTCCAGAAGATGGCGCAGATTCGGAAACTTTGATAAAAAACTCTGATTTAGCTATGTACATGGCTAAAGAGAAGGGGAGAAACAATTATAGTTTTTACGCTTCTAAGTTTTCAAAACGTCTCCAAGAACGCATGGACATAGTGCGAATGTTAAAACAAGCCGTTAAAAACAAGGATGAATTTTTATTGCTTTATCAGCCTAAAATTTCTATAACGTCAGGGAAAATAGTTGGAGCGGAAGCGCTCATAAGGTGGAATAGTCCCGAGATGGGATTTATGAGCCCAGACGCGTTTATACCCATAGCAGAAGAGACTCATATGATTATCGACATAGGCGCTTGGGTTGTAAAAAAAGCTTGTGAGGATTTTATGGCTCTCAAAAGCGCTGGAGACATGATGCATTTGCTCAGCGTCAACGTGTCGGGTATTGAGTTACAATATGGCGACATGCTGCAAACCGTTAAAGAGGCGATCTCTTCAAGCGGAATCTCTTCAAGCGAATTGGAGTTGGAAGTGACGGAGAGTTACATATCAAGCAATGAAAAAAACGCCATCGAAACGCTCAAGAAGTTTAGGTCTTTAGGAATCGAGTTGGCAATCGATGATTTTGGCACGGGCTACTCATCCATGAGTTATTTGCAAAAACTTCCGATCACCCGTTTGAAAATTGACAAGTCGTTCGTAGACGATTTGCCAGAATCGGAGGGCAGCGTCGCCTTAGTCGACGCGGTTCTTTCATTGGCTGAGGCTTTTCATCTAAATGTAACGGTGGAGGGCGTTGAAACACAAAAACAATTAGACTTTTTTAAAGACAAAAAGTGTGACGACATTCAAGGATATTTTTATTCAAAACCACTTCCTTTTGACGAGTTGAAAAAGTTTATAAAAGATAACGCCGTTTAGATTATTACCAAACGTTTCCTTTCTGCGTCTCTTCTTTTTTCTTCAAAACGTCGCCAAGCGCTTTGTAAGTGACTATGTCGTCCTCACCGCACTCTTTATGATAGTATCCTTGAAAATCGTAGTACTCTTTGCAATCACTGTAGTATTTGGCCGATATTCCGTGCTTGTTTACGCACCCTGAAATCGTTATGCTTATTGTTATAAATATAAAAAGTTTAATCATAAAGACAATCTAAGCATAAAGTATGCCTAAACTTTAAAGCTATCCTTTGTTTTGCAAAATTCCGTTAAAAAGCACTCTTCGCATTTTGGATTCTTCGCCGTGCATACGTATCTTCCAAAAAGCACCATTCCCTGATGAAGGGAGTGAAGGTTGTTTTTGAATTTTTTCACTAAAGTCGTTTCCGTTTTGAGCGCCGTTTTATCATCGCTAAGTCCTAATCTATGGGCGACTCTAAAGACGTGAGTGTCGACCGCCATGAGATTCGCTCCAGTGTACTCTATCATCACGACGTTAGCGGTTTTTTGCCCAACGCCGGCTAAAGTTTGCAACTCCTTTTCGTCTAAGGGCACTTCACCATCGTAAAACTCCACGACTCTTTTAGCCATGGCTATGATGTTTGTCGCTTTGTTGTTGAAAAATGAGCAACTACTAATCAATCCTTTAACGTCATCTAAATTCGCTTGAGCCAACTCATATGGAGTAGGGTATCTTTGGAACAATGGGGGCGTTAAAATATTGACGCGTTTGTCAGTGCATTGCGCTGAGAGCGCTACGGCTACTACTAATTCATAAGCGTTTTTATAGGTTAACTCCGTTTCGGCGTCGCTATATCTCTCTACAAATCTCTGGTGAATCTCTTTTATCTCTATTTTGGTGGCTTTTTTCATAATGGTATTTTATCTTTTTATGTGATATAATCAAAACGGATATCTTCAAAAGGACTGTTTATGGGATTTTTTTCATTTTTTTCAACAGACAACGATGCGAGCGCGACAAAAAGTTTAATTAGGTCAAAAGACTTTCATGACTATTTTACGAAAGATTTTTTTAACGAGATTGTAAATCACAGTTCCTCAATGATCTTGTATTTTACAAAACAAGATGGTTGGATTGGCGCAAATAAAGTGTTTTTTGAGACAATGGGTTTTGGTCATATTGGGGAATTCCGTCGACAACATGAAAGTATCAGGGAAATATTTTTAAGCGAGAGCGAAGAAATTTTTACAGAAGACGATAAGAGCTGGTTGGATTATATCAAAAGGTACAAAAACGGTGGGTATTCAATTACAATATCAACGTTTGACGCGAAAATATTATCCATTCAAGCGAGATGTTATACGAGTTCATACAATCAAGAAATCTACGTCTTAGAGTTACAAAACGTTACGGCTCTTCATCAGGCGGAGATACATACAAAAGAAATCGAGTTATTAAAAACTAAATTTTTAGCAAACATTGGACATGAATTTAGAACGCCTATGAATGGCATCCTTGGATTTTTGGAGTTGTTGGATAAAACAACGTTGGATAAAAAACAGAGGGAATATCTAAATATGATAAACAAGTCCTCACGAAATTTGATGACAAACATAGAGACGCTTCTTGACTTGTCGCAGATGGAAGGAGGTCGTTTAGGCACTGATAATTTATCGTTTGAGTTATTACCCGAAATGGAAAAAATCGCAAATTCTTTTTTCGCATATGGACGAAGCAAAGGCGTCAATTTGTTGGCTTTTATTGATCCTAAATTACCTCGTGAGCTTATGGGCGACATAAAAAAGATAAATCAAATCATGGGCTCTCTCGTCCAAAACGCCGTTAAATTTACGCCACGCGGCGGTAAAGTCATTATGGAAGTTAAACTTCTAAAAAGACAGTTAAGTGGAGAATGCAATATTAGTTTTAGCGTAAAAGACAATGGAAATGGCATAGCGCAAGAGCAATTGGCGCTTATAGCCGAACCTTTTACGGCCAGTAATTTAGCGGATGAGAGACTTGGAATTGGGTTGAGTTTATCCAATGGCTTGGTGAAGTTGTTGGGTTCTGAACTTAGGATTCAAAGTGAAAAGGGAAATGGAACTTATTTTAATTTTATTTTAAATTTTAAAGAGTCTCATGGCCAAAGTTTTAAGATGACGCCAAAGCAAAAAGTGAAAGTGCTTCTACTTGAACAGGCTAAAGTTGACGACGCAAACTCATTGACGACGTATTTGCGTTCTTTCGCCATTGACGTCATTAAATCAAATATGTTAGATGAAAATATTTATGAGGACATTGACGTTCTTTATATTGTGGGAAGTCAAAATGATTCTTCTTGGATGTTTAAGCTAGCCTCATACTCAAAAAAAGCTCACATTGTGTTTCTCCTAAACGATGGTGAGAAATTACAAACAAAACTTACGCATGTAATTGACGAAGTCCTTTATAAGCCACTTCTAGCAAGTCAGGTAGCAAAGCATTTGTACGCTATATATAAAATAGAGACAGAAGAAAATAAAGAATCCAAGCTTCTCGTAAAAGAGAAGTCCTCCGCCTTGGTCGTGGAAGATAATTTAATTAATCAAAGGCTCATTCAAATACTATTACAAGAGTATAACATTGCCGTTTCAACGGCTTCCAATGGCGTGGAAGCCGTTAGCATGTGTCAGAAAAATAGATACGACATAGTATTTATGGATATTGACATGCCTCAAAAAAATGGAATTGTCGCTACAAAAGAGATAAAAGAAGCGGCAAATCCAAATGGTCAAACGCCTATAGTCGCTTTAACGGCTCTGGCTATGGAAGGCGACAGAGAGATGTTGTTGAAGGCCGGATTGGACGATTACATAGCCAAACCGCTTACTCGCGAAAAGTTGGAAAATATTTTAAACGCATATTTAAAAGTTATACCTGGCGTTTAATATCCATTAGCATAACCGTACTAAACTTTTGCCAAAATAACTCAAGGAAAGATAATGAACAAGGTAACAAAACTTTTAGCTACTCTTATGTTTAGCGCGACAATGGCAGGCGCTCAAACTTTAGTGACTGTTAATGGCTCGTCAATTACGCAGCAAGACGTAGACACTGAACTTATGCAAGCCACCCAAGGTAGATTCAATGAAGTTCCAGTGGATAAACAAATGGAATTTAGAAAACAAGTTCTTCAACAATTGGTTGCAAAAGAGCTAGTTTATGGCGACGCTAAAAAGACTGGCGTTCTTAATTCCAAAGAGTTTAAAGATGAGTATAAAAAACTTTTAGAAATAGCGAAAAAAAATATAGCCATTCAAGTTTGGCAAAAACAAGAGTTGGAAAAAGTTAGCGTATCAGATACTGAGTTAAAAGATTACTATAACAAAAACAAAGAAGAGTTCAATGAAAAAGAGAGCGTGCACGCTCGTCACATCTTAGTAAAAACGGAAGCCGAAGCCGAAGCAATTATCAAAGAGTTCAACTCTTTAAGCGGAGACGCGCTTAAAGAAAAATTTATCGAACTCGCAAAAACAAAATCAACGGGACCAAGTGGACCAAAAGGCGGAGATTTGGGTTTCTTTGTGAGTGGACAAATGGTTCCTGAATTTAATGAAGCCGTGTTTAAGCTCGAAGTGGGAACTGCGACTAAAAAGCCTGTTAAAACGCAGTTTGGCTATCATGTGATTTATTTAGAAGAGAAACAACCCGCGGCTATTAGAAAATTTGATGAAGTTAAGAGCATTATCGATCAACGCCTTAAACTAGAAAAATTTAAAGTCGCCGTAAAAGCGAAAATGCAAGAGTTAGAGAAAAAAGCTAAGATAGAAGTAGCTAAATAGTTAATGATAAACTCTCCAATCTCTAAGATATCTTTAGGGAAAAGAGAGTTTTTGGTAAAACGCGACGACCTGATAGATCCATATCTAGCGGGCAATAAATATAGAAAACTTTACTCTCTACTCAACGCTCCCTCTAACGCTTTGAACAAAATCATCTCTTACGGCGGAACGCAGTCAAACGCCATGCTGGCGATCGCGGCCATGTGCAAACGAAAAAACTGGGAATTTGTTTATTACACGAAGCCCGTTTCACTTTCGCTAAAAGAACAAGAGGGCGGAAACTATTTTCACTCCCTCTCTTTGGGCATGCGACATGTTGAAATCCAAGAGGAACTCTATAGAGATTTTATATCTTCGCTTCGTTTAAATTTGGACGAAAGAACGTTTGTGATAGACCAAGGCGGGGCGGATAAAAGCGCGCGAGACGGCTTGGAAGCGTTGGCTTCGGAGATTAGAGAAGCGAACTTGGATTGCAAATCTCTAGCGACTCCATCGGGAACTGGAACAACGGCGCTTTATTTGGCTTTGGCTCTGCCTGAATATAAAGTCTATACCACTCCATGCGTTGGAAATGGCGAGTATCTTAGAGAACAGATGTCGGCTCTTTGTGAAATTCCTCAAAACTTGATAATTATAGAACCAGATAAAAAATGGCATTTTGCCAAACCGTATCCCGAGTTCTTTGACGTTTACTCAAAGTTAAAAGAGGAGGGGATAGAGTTTGATTTACTGTACGCCCCCGCCATGTGGCTCTCTCTGATTAATCATACGAAAGAAAAAATTTTATATATTCACAGCGGCGGAGTGAGCGGCAATGAAAGCATGCTTAAAAGATATAAGCGTAAATTTAATCTATAAAGGTTACGCTCTCTTCTAAGCTCACCTTCTCGGGTTGATAAGAATTTATCTTCGCGTCTTTGTCTTCGTAACCCAGCACCACGCTATACAAAAGCGCTAGATTGTCTGGCGTTTGCAAAGATTGAGCGACAACTTTTCCAAATTCCGTTGTAGAACCTTGCGGGCAACTATCAACGCCAAATTCTTGAGCGGCCAACATAACGCTCTGCATGTAAGCGCCACAATCTATAAACGCGCCTTGAGCTTCGTCAATGTTGGCTTTATCGGTAAAAACAAAGATTACCGTTTGCGCTCCAAACCATTTGAAGTTGTCATGCCACATTTGAAGTCTCGTAGCGTCGTCTTTTCTGTCCACTTCCATAAGTTTGTATAACCCGGCTCCGGTAACGATACGGCGTTTTTTGTAAGGATTTGTCCACTTAACTGGATAATATTGAATAAATTGATCGTGAACGACCCCTTCGTTCATCTTCGCGATGATGGCGTCGCCAATGTTTTTCAAAGTTTGAGCGTTACTGATGGCGTAAGTCACCCATGGTTGCATATTTGCGCCACTTGGAGTGTGTCCCGCCGCTTGTAAAATTTCCTCTAATATCTCTTTTGGTATTTTTTCATTTGTGTAGGCTCTTTTTGAAGAACGATTTTTTAAAGCTTCTAAAACTGTTGGCATGGATATGTCCTAAATTATTTTTTTGAAATTATACCAAATAAGGTTCAAAGATTTGCTTAGACGAAAAAATTTATAATAATTTAATCATTAAGTTTATTGACTAAACTAACTTGACAAATACAGACTCAACTTGATATAATGGTATTACTTAAAATTAAAGGATATATCATGAGTAGTAATATATTTGAAAAACTAACGCATAACATGACTCAAGCAATCGAAAGTTCGGTTTCTCTAGCGTTACACAATAAAAACCAAGAGGTTCAAACGGAACATTTTTTCTGGGCGCTTCTTACAAATAGCGATTCTGTTTTAAATCAGATGTTTAACAAAATGAACATAGACAAACTAGCTATGGAATTGGATATTAAAAGCGTCACTGAAAAGTTGCCAAAATCTTCAAGTGTTTCTAAAGAAGACATTAGGTTGTCGAAAAACTTTGTCGCCACTTTAGAAAACGCTACGGGCCTGATGACTAAAAATGGAGACTCGTACTTGTCTGTAGACACTTACATCTTGGCAAATCTTAAAACGGAACCATTTGTTAGCGTATTGCCAAAATACATAAACGTAAGTGAATTGGCGAAAAATCTTGAAGCGACTCGCGGGGGAGCTAAGATAGATTCACAGAGCGCCGATGAGACTTTGGAGTCTTTGTCTAAGTATGGCATTGATTTGACGAAAGAAGCGGCGGAGGGCAAGCTATCCCCCGTTATAGGACGAGACGAAGAGATAACTCGAATGATGCAGATTCTAATTCGTAAAACTAAAAACAATCCGATGCTTCTTGGTGAGCCAGGCGTTGGTAAAACCGCGCTTGTTGAAGGATTGGCGCAAAGAATTCAAAGTGGAAACGTTCCAACGTCTCTGCAAAACAAAAAAGTCATCGCGCTTGACATGAGCGCCTTAATCGCCGGAGCGAAATATCGTGGAGAGTTTGAAGATAGACTAAAGGCTGTGATAGACGAAGTCAAAAAGAGTGGAAAAATCATTCTTTTCATAGATGAAATTCACACTATCGTTGGAGCGGGCGCGAGTGAGGGAAGCATGGACGCGGCAAATATTTTAAAGCCCGCGCTCGCTCGTGGAGAACTTCACACCATAGGCGCGACGACGCTTAAAGAGTATAGAAAATATTTTGAAAAAGATACGGCGCTTCAAAGAAGATTTTTGCCAATATCTCTCGACGAACCGACGGTAAATCAATCTCTTCAAATTCTTCGCGGCATTAAAGGGCGATTGGAGACTCACCATAACGTAACAATTACAGATAGCGCTTTAGTCGCGGCGGCAAAACTGAGCGATAGATACATCGCTGATAGATTCTTGCCAGATAAAGCGATAGATCTTATTGACGAAGCGGCGGCTGAGTTAAAAATGCAGATAGAATCAGAACCAAACGTATTGAGCAAAGTGAAGCGAACTCGCTCAGAGCTGATGGTGGAAAAAGAAGCTTTGAAAATGGAGAAAACTCCAGCGAACGAGAAACGCCTAATTGAGATAGAAAAAGAGTTGGCGGACGTTGAAGAGGAAGTGCGAAAACTCACTTCTCAATTTGAGACTGAAAAAGAGGTGTTTGAGAAAATATCGAAGATGAAAGTCACCATAGAGGCTAAACGAAGAGAGGCGGAGATGGCGAAAAGTTCTTCCGACTTTAATCGCGCGGCGGAGATAGAGTACGGAGACATTCCTAAGTTGCTTAAAGAGGAGAAAGAGATCAATGAAAATTGGAATAAGCTTCAAAGCGAGGGAACTCTACTAAAAAATAGCGTTGACGAAGCTTCCATCGCGTCGGTCGTTTCGCGTTGGACCCACATACCCGTAAACAAAATGTTGCAAACGGAACAGGCGAAAATCCTTCATGTCGAAGAGGAGTTGAACAAAACGGTTGTTGGACAAAGCAAAGCCACTCACGCGGTCGCTCGCGCCATCAAACGCAACAAAGCGGGACTAAGCAGCGCGAACACTCCGATAGGAAGTTTTCTCTTTTTAGGACCAACGGGCGTGGGAAAAACGCAAACGGCCAAAACGTTGGCGAAATTTCTTTTTGACAGCGAGGAGTCCTTGATTCGCATAGACATGAGCGAGTATATGGAAAAACACGCCGTATCGCGTTTGGTTGGAGCCGCGCCTGGCTACGTGGGTTATGAAGAGGGTGGACAACTCACAGAAGCGGTTCGTCGCAAACCTTACTCCGTAGTTTTGTTTGACGAGGTGGAAAAAGCGCATCCTGACGTATTTAACATGTTGCTTCAAGTTCTTGATGATGGGCGTTTGACAGACAATAAAGGCGTGACGGTTGATTTTTCAAACACGATCATTATTTTGACTTCAAACATCGCTAGTGATAAAATCATTACTTACGCGGGGAGCGAAGAGTTAAACGACATGGTTATGGGCGAATTGAAACAAGCGTTTAAACCGGAATTTTTAAATAGACTTGACGACGTCGTAATCTTCAACGCGTTGGGACAAAAAGAGATAGTCGACATAGTCGACATCTTTTTTGGCGAGATTGCCGCGAAGGTTAAAGATAGGGACATAGAGTTGGTCTTAAGCGCCCAAGCCAAAGCGTACGTGGCGGAAGCCGGATTCGACCCAGTTTATGGCGCTCGTCCTCTTAAACGCGCTCTATATGAGATAGTCGAAGACAGGCTCGCCGATCTAATCTTGGAAGGGCGAATAGTTGAGGGTACTCGAGTGGAATTTCTTATGAATGATGGAGAGATGCAAGTTAAGCTTTCATAAGCTTAACTCTTTTATATGTTCCGTTATGTCTAAAGGTTTTCCAAGATAAAAGCCTTGGGCGTAATCAACGCCAATCTCTTTAACGACGTTTAATATCTCTTTTGAGGAGACAAACTCCGCTATTGTTTGGACACGTAGTTTCCGCGCGAGTTCAACGATGGTCTCAACCATTATTCTAGAGTGTTGGTCTCTGTCTATGTTTGATATGAGAGAGGCGTCGATTTTAATAAAATCAACTGGAAGTTTTAGCACATGCGAAAAGTTGGAGTAGCCGCTGCCAAAATCGTCAAGCGCCACTTTAACTCCGTATGAACGAACTTTTACGCAAAAATCATACACAAGCTCGTAATTGTTAAAATCTTCCGTTTCAAGCAGTTCAATTGTTAGAAGTTCATTGAATTTATTTTGCTGTAAGACTTCAAATAAATATTTCATTGTTCTTTCGTTTTCAATATCGGTTAGGGAGAAGTTAATGGAACTATTAATGTGATATTTTTCGATTGCGCTGAGAGTGTTTTTTATTACTTCTCTTGTTATTTTGTAGTAAATTCGATTTGCTTTGGCAACTCTAATAAAATTAAAGGGCGGAATTATTTTTCCATCTTTGTCTTGTAAACGCGCCAATGATTCATACTTAATCTCTTTTGTCGCGTCTTGAATGGGAATGATTGGTTGAAAATGGGAGATTATAGCGTTATGTTCAAGCGCGTAAATGAGTTTTTTATGACAATCAATATCTTCTTGGTGTATTTTTTCCAACGTTTTGTCATCGTTAAATATGGAGAGTTGGGTATTGCGTTTTTTTGCGTCTTTGAGCGCCATGTCCGCATACGCCAGCATTTTCTTGTGACCGCTAAACGCGACGCCGCCGCTCATCATAAATTGAAACGTTTTTTCTTCATAAAAAAAGCGTTCTTGTTTGAAGGCTTTGAGTATGGTTTCTATCACCTCTATAAATGCTTGATTGCTTAGTTGGTGGTTGCTTTTAGAGGCTATCACAAACTCGTCGCCACCGATATGGTACAAGAACATAGTTGAAGTTTGAAGTTGTTCTTTTAAAAAATCAGCGCTCATTTGCAGGGCGACGTTTCCTACTTCTTCTCCATAAACGTCGTTAAAAGATTGAAATTTATCAATGTTTAAGATTGCCAAGTGCGTGAAATGATAAAATCTTATGTCCTCGAGCAGTTTATTTCTATTTGGCAAACCGCTAAGGAAGTGCATGTAAATCTTTTCATGAAGTTCTTTTGTTTTTTTAGAAATTTCCGACTCTAAGTCGTCATTGTATTTGAGGAGCTGCGTTTGCGCTAGTTTCAAATCTTTTTCCGCGTCTTCGGCGCGATTAAGTTCTTTTTTTAGTTCACTTTGCAAAATATTAAATTTATAAACTGAAAAGCTGATAAGTAATATGGCGATAAGAAACGAGAAGATAAGCATTTGGATGTTTATGTCATTGTTTTGACTTAAAAGAATGATTTTTCCATAAAGTTGAGCGTTTGCCAAGTCAATGAACATTTCTGTGTCTTTTGAAAATTGCATGGCGACGCTATTATAGCCAATCAAGGCGTCTTGAATGTCATCTTTGTCTTTAAAGTCTAGCGCTACAATAAGAGAGTGTTGCACGAGCTTATATGAGATTACTCTGTCTTTTATAACTTTAAAAGTTTGCAAAAACTCTTCTGAAATTTCTTTATGTTGCTCAATGAAGTCATCAAGTTTTGCAATACTAAGCTCTATTTGGGAAAACGCTTCACTCTCTTGAATTTCAGAGAAAGAGTCGTTGAGCAACGTTACTTGGAGTATCTGCGCTTGGTTGTTTTTTATGTCGTAATTAAGTTTATTTGTATAGTAGTTAAGCTTTATCTGACCTCTACTAAGGTACTTTAGCATAGAACTGTTTTCTTGAGTATTGTAGTAATTGACTATTAAAGAAAAGAGTAAGAGAATAAAGCTAATGATTATTGTGGAGTATATTTTATGGTTAAAAGTCATTTTATCCTAAAACCTTGCTTCAAGCGATAGAGATACAATGCTTTGCGTGGCGTTTTTTTTCGCAGGTTCGCCAAAGTGCCATCCACTTCCCGTGTAAGTTTCATGTATGCTGAGATAAGATAGTTTCGAGTTGAGGTATTTATGAAATTTCCAAACGCCATACGCTTCATAAGCGCTTCCCCTCGTGGCTAACTTGTTAAACATGTCTTCCGCTCCTTGAGTCGCGCCAAACCAATATTTACTCCCATAGTTATACTCGGCGCCAACGTTAAACGCTTCATTGAAGTCATATTTCGCTCCCAAATAGACTGAATGGCCATTTGACGTTAGCATAGTTCCAGTAGAGTAATCCGCCGTTGTAAATCCAGGGTCGTTGGGATCAGTTGGATTTATAATTTTATAATCATCAATTTGACCATTTGCATGAGGATTAGAGAGGGCTGAGTGTAAAAAGAGCGTTGTATCGCTATTCGCAACTTTTTCAACGTCAATGCCAACTCCAAA
>CALDOC010000014.1 GCA_937914675.1 uncultured Sulfurimonas sp. | reverse complement strand
CGCCAATGTTTTCTATCAACTTTACAAGCAAATGGATACCTTTTCTTAGATTATAAAAGAGATTATCTCATAAATCATATTAAATTAAATTATTAACAATTCGCATATCACGTTTTAGTGACAGATTCTTGCAAAGTTTTTAAGTATTTATGACAATCTTTGTACAACTTAGCAACTATTGTTCATAAACTTTGATATAATTATTTCGAATACAATACGAAAAGGTCTTACCCTCATGAAAAACTTATCCATTAAAGTTCAGGTTCTTAGTTTAATTATTGCTTCTTTATTAATTTTGGGGGTTATTACTTCATTTAGTTCTGTTTATCAAAGCAGAGAGGCTCTAATGCAAAGTAATTTTTCAAAACTAAAAACTGTAAGAGATTTAAAAAAATCTCAAATAGAAGATTTTTTTCTGACGAACATCGCAACTCTTAACGTTATATCAAATAGCAACAACGTTGAATATTTGGTGGATGACCTTTTTAGACTTGAAGAAAAAATGGACGTCACTCCAAATAAAGACTTTCCAATAAACGACCCATTGGTAAAAGAGACTATCGAGCCATATGAAAGATTTTTCAGCTCTTTTGTTAAAGAGTATGGATATGAAGATATTTTACTTATAAACGCCCTAACGGGTCAAGTGTCGTACAGCGCTAAAAAACAAAAAGATTATGGAACCAATTTAAAAAATGGATTTTTAAAATCAAGTTCTTTGGCTGAAGTTTATTTAAACACCCTAAAAAACAATCGAGCGACGTACGTAGATATGAAACCATACTCTCCAAACAATAACGAGCCCATGTTGTTTTTGGGAATACCTATAAAAATAGATGGTGAAACTAATTCGATATTGGTCTTAAAAATTGCGGGTTCGTCTATCAATAAAGTCATGTTAAAGAGAGTTGGCTACGGCGACACGCAAGAAGACTACTTGGTTGGAAAAGATTATCTCATGAGAAGCGATAGTTATTTGGACCCAAAATACCATTCGATATTAAAATCTTTTTCAAATCCCAAAGAAGGCTCAATCAAGACCGTTCCAACCATAAACGCTTTTAAGACTAAAGCTTCCACTGGAATTTTTCAAGAATACAATGGCCAAGAAGTTCTTAGCGCGTACTCTACAATCAAAGTTGGAGAAGATTTCAAATGGGCCATTCTTTCTGTAATAAATGAAGATGAAGTTCTAATAACGCCTAATCAAATTAGAAATTTCATCATAATCGAGGTGATTTTAATCTTGATTATAATTGTTTTGCTCTCATTGTGGATGTTAAACAATAACCTAATTAGGCCACTCAATAATTTTAAAGCAACCCTGCTAGACATAGGTCGCACTAAAGATTTAAGGAAAAATTTATCATGCGACGCTCCACGCGAAATTGAAGACATGGCGGAAAGTTTCAATAGCTTACTATACTCTTTACAAAATTTAATTAATAGCGCGAAACAATCCTCAACGCACAATACCCATGTTGCGCACACCTTGTCAACAAACGCTCTTGAAGTTGGCAAAAACGTTGATTTATCCGTTAAAATCATTGAAGAAGCTAGTGAGCAATCAAACAGAATTAATAAAGAAATCGTACTAGCCATTGAAGAAGCTCAAGCAAACAAAAAAGACATTATGCAAGCAAACGAGATGCTAAACAACGCAAGAGATGAAATAATCATTTTAACAAATAGAGTTCAGCAAACATCCCAAGTGGAAATTGAACTAGCCAATAAAATGGACAGTTTATCAAATGAGGCCAGCAACGTAAAAAGCGTTTTAGAAGTGATTGGAGACATTGCGGATCAAACTAATTTACTTGCTTTAAACGCCGCTATTGAGGCCGCTCGAGCAGGCGAACATGGAAGAGGTTTCGCTGTAGTTGCGGATGAAGTAAGAAAACTGGCGGAACGCACTCAAAAAAGTTTAAGTGAGATAAACGCGACAATTAACGTAATCGTTCAATCCATTCAAGAAGCTAGCGAAAACATGAATAATAATTCTAAAGAGATTCAAAAGCTTTCCCAAATCGCGTCGGAAGTGGAAAATAAAATCAACGCAACCGTGACAATTGTAAATCATGGAACAAAAGCAAGCGATAAAACGGTTAAAGATTTTGAAAAAACCGGTAAAACCATTGAGGGCATCGCTAAAGTGATGATTCAAATTGACAATATATCCATAGAAAACTCAAAAAGCGTGGAAAGCATAGTTCGAACGTCTGAAAACTTAAGTAAAGTTACCAAAGAACTAAACAATCAACTTGAAACGTTTAACACATGACAGGAGCTTAAAAACTTACTTTTGAAAAAACTTTGCTACTTCCGTCATAACTTCAATAAGTTCATCTTTTGTAGCAAATTCTAAAACTTTTTTATTTCTAACGTCTTCGCCAGCTAGAGTATAGTCAAACACAAGCACAAAAGAGACTAGTTTGACTTTATCGCCATACAAATCAAACCATTCCAAACTCATCTCCGCCACTTCACCCTGCATATCTATGACAACGGCGGGATAGAGTCGAGTTAAACCCTCTAAACTTATATCACCCTCTTTTGATTTATATATCATCTTTTAATCTCCTTCTACCATTCAAGATATTTCCTTTAAAACTTGCGTTTTCAAAATCCAATAAAAGTATATGGCGCCAATAAAAAATCCAATGCCTATAAAAATAGTAATTTGTTCCAACGAGAAATCATGCGTAACTAAAAAACCTATCATAAATGAGGTAAACGCGGCTGAACTTAGAAATAGCATGTCGTTATAAGCGACTATTCTGCCATAATATTTCTCTTCTATATTTTTTTGTAAAAGAGTGTAAGTGTACGACCATAAAGTGGTTGTAAAAAAACCAACCACTACGCTTGCAAAAAGTGAAAGATAAAAATTATCCATCATAAAAGCCCAAACGCAGACAGCCATTCCCTGAAATATAAAAAGATAAACAACTCTTTTATTATTTATCCACTTTGTCAAAAGAATGGGACCTATCACTAAACCAACCGCTCTTGCGGAGTGAAGCAAACCTATGCCAAGCGACGTCGCAATCAAAGCCGCGTAATATTTATCCACCATCAAAGCCACTAAGGCGTCAAATGCGGTTAATCCTACAAAAGAGTGGATTAACATTAAATGAATCGCCACTTTTGAACGCTTTAAATAACTAAAGGTATCTCGAATCATTTCAATGAGGCTTTCAGTCGTTTTGGTGAATTTAACCTTTATTTCAAGAGCGTAAAGAAGCGCGAACGCCAGAACAAACATAAATCCATCAAAAACAAAGGCTGTCTTGACCCCAAGCAAATAGACGAAAAAACCACTAATTGCCATTCCTAAAGTGTAAGAAAGCGACCATATGATTGAATGAAGTTCATTAGCTTTTTGCAATTTTTGACCATTTAGTATTTTCGGCAAAAGTGACATTTCCGTTGTAAAATAAAAAGACGCCGCCGCCATTTTTACAAATATGAGTATATACAATAACCATAAGTCGGAGATAGAGTTGATGAAGACTAATGAGAACGTTGCAAGTATCTCTACGACGATTAAGCTCAACATCAAATTTTTAGGTTTGACGCTATCGATAATTGCCCCTGAAAAAGGAGCTTGCGCCACACCAGCTAAAAAGTGCAACATTGCAACAAACGCAACGGTTGTCGCTGAAACGTTCATATTTAAAAGCAGCGTATATATCGCTACGTTGCTAAACCAAGCTCCAAAATACGCAATTAATTGTATAAGAGACAACCTGCGTAAAATTGGTTCCATTTGCATAAGTTTAAGGTATTCATTCATAAATGAAAGATTATCATAATTTCTACATAAAATCATTAAAGATATTATCTTAATGGTCGATTTAAACACAGATATGATTAAGAACTTTTCACAAGGAGTATGTCATGGATGGCATAGCAAACGTTGCAAGACAACAGCAATCACAGGTAGGTTCCGGTGAGGCCCAGTCGAAAGCGGCTGAACCAATTCAGGCGCCTATAAAAACTATTCAAACGAAACCATCGCAGGACACTGTGCTGAAAGAATTGCAAGACGAGTCTGTAGATCCCACTAAAAAAATAGATACGAAAGAGGGCGTTCAAGAGTTGGTTGATAGCCTTAACAAGGCAATGCAACCAATGAATACTAATCTGAAATTTGGCGTAGATTCTCAGGATATTTTTTTTGTATCCGTAATTGAATCACATACGAACAAGATAATTAGAAGATTTCCCGCAGAACAAGCTCAAGAATTTCTCCCAAAAATGCAAGAAGTAACGGGAATTTTGTTTGATTCAAAAGGGTAAAAACAATTTACCCTTTTGACTAGAACGCTCTTTGAAAACTTCATATATTCTTACAACTCGCAACGCGCAAAATGACTATAAGCAAACCCTCACTTATTTTTTGATACAATCACGCAAATTATTTTATTGCA
>CALDOC010000013.1 GCA_937914675.1 uncultured Sulfurimonas sp. | reverse complement strand
TGCCATTGCAACCGTTACTTCTTTAAACGCGCCTCCAAAACTCTCAAACTACACTTCAATCAAAAACGCTTTTTTCACTATTTCAAAACTCTCAACAACTCCATATCTCCGCCACTGTTTTTTCTCTAACTCATTTACAAAATAAATCTTTAGGAAAAAACACATGAAACAAACGGTAAAATTATCACTCATTTCAGTCGCTCTTTTGAGCCAACTTCAAGCGCAAAATCAATACAATTTAGAAGCCATAAACGTGAGCGCGTCGCAAGGGACGACTCTTGACAAAAAAGACGTGACGGACTCGGTAACGGTTATAACAAAAGAAGCGATTGAAGAAGCTAGGGTTACGACTCTAAACGAAGCGCTAAGTAAACTGGGTGGACTTTCAATGACTCAAAACGGGGGAGCGGGCAAAGCCAGCTCAATGTTTGTTCGAGGTATGAGTTCTCAAAGAATTTTAGTTCTGATAGACGGCGTTAGACACAACAACCCAACTCTTCCAGGCGCCATTGCGGAATTTTCACAAATAACGCTTAACAACGTAGAACAAATTGAGATAATCAAAGGCTCGCAATCTGGAGTGTGGGGTTCCGACGCGACAGGCGCTGTGATAAATATCGTAACCAACAAAGCGAAAAAAGGTCTTCATGGAGTGGCAAACGTCGAGTATGGCTCATTTGACAGTAAAAAACTGTCCATGCAAGCGTCATACGCAAACGATGACTATGACGTCTTGATTGGCGGAATGGTTTATGGCCTTGACGGTTTTTCAGCGGCAGAACCTAAAAAATCTGAAGCACAATATGGGGAACGTTATGACGCCATTGGATTAGAAAAAGATAAATACCTCAACCAATCATTAAACGCCAAACTAGGTTACAACGTCTCAGATGAAGACCGCGTCGAGTTGAATGTACAGGCAACAAATAGTGACATAGATTTTGATTCAGGAACTGGCGTCACGCAAGATTCTTCAATTCCAAACACAATCCTAAAAAACCGTTTTTACAACGTAAACTACAAACATAAAGGCTCTACTCATCAAATAAGCGCTAACTATAACTTATCTACTTTTGATAGAGATAATACACTGGTAGGTTATGTTTATGTTAATACTGGATCAGTTAATGAGCTTAAAATTGATGACAAAGTCACTTATATGAAAGACTCTTTCGTGCGAGTTGGAGCGTCTTATCAGAAGTTTGAACAAGAGGAAATAACCGCAAATACTACGAAAAATTATAGCGCCACTTCCGCCTTTGCTACAAACTATAATAAATTCTCTTTTATCTCAGACCTTAACAGCGTTGTGACAGAATCTGTTCGTTTTGACAGTTATGACAACTTGGATGATTCTCTCACGGGTAAACTCGGCGTTAAGCAATTTATGCACAAAGATTACTATGTTAGCGCAAACCTTGGCACGGGCTACAACGCTCCAACGCTTGGACAACTGTATGGCCCATATGGGGCGAATCCAGACTTGAAACCGGAAAAATCTTTGACGAGCGACGTCACTTTGGGAAACGACAAGGTTTGGATTAGCGGTTTTTACAACGAGATTACGGATTTGATTGATTACGTGAGCGACCCAATCACCTACGCGGGTGGCTACGTGCAAATCGATGGAAAATCAAAATTTAAAGGCGTCGAGTTGGGGTATGAAGACTACCTATTTGACGCGCTTGGAGTAAACGCGACATACACGTACGTAAAAACGCAAGACGCAAATGGCAAAGAGCTCGCTCGCCGTCCAAAAGATCAAGTTGATTTAAAAGCGACTTATTACGCGACTGAAGACGTAGACGTTGGATTAAACGCTCAGTATATTGGGCAAAGATATGATGGTGACCTTTATGGCGGGGCAAAAGGGGCTTATACTGGCAAATATGTAGTGGTAAACTTTGTCTCAAACGTGAAGATAAATAAACATGTAACGGCATATGCTAAAATAGACAACTTAGCTGATGAGTACTATCAAACGGTTGACGGCTACGCCACCGCTGGACGCAGTCTCTACCTTGGCCTAAACGCGAAATACTAAGGAGTGCGTCATGAGCGTAAAATTCTTCGCATTTTTTCTTTTTTTCGCGCTCTCTCTTGAGGCGAAGGAGCGAATCGTTTCTCTAAGCCCCTCCATCACGGAGATACTTTTCGCTCTTGACGTTGGCGACGAGGTGGTGGCCACGAGCAGCT
>CALDOC010000012.1 GCA_937914675.1 uncultured Sulfurimonas sp. | reverse complement strand
CGTGGAGTTTGTTAGTGGGAAAAATGCACGACTTACTGACGTTAATGGTAAAAACTACATTGATTTTACGTCGGGCATCGCGGTTGTGAGCATTGGTCATGGAAATGAAAGACTTTCAAAGGCTCTGTGTGAGCAAGTCGGAGACATGATTCACATGTCAAACCTTTACTTCATGGCTCCGCAAGCCAAAGCGGCTCAAAAGATAGTCGAAGCGAGTGGATACGACATGAAGTGTTTCTTTGGAAACAGTGGCGCCGAAGCAAACGAAGGCGCTATAAAAATCGCAAGAAAATATGGCGAAAAAGATGGGCAGGCAAAACGATATAAAATCATCACTCTTAACCACTCTTTTCATGGAAGAACCATCACCACGGTAAAAGCGACGGGACAAGTGAGCATGCATAACTATTTCGGACCTTTTCCCGATGGATTCGTTTACGCCGACGGCATCGACGAGATTGAAGGTTTAGTGGACGCGCATACTGTCGCCGTTATGATAGAACTCGTTCAAGGCGAGGGCGGAGTGCAACCCATAGACAAACAAAAAGTTCAAAATCTCGCGGCGTTTTTAAAAACAAAAGACATTTTACTGATAATCGACGAGGTTCAAACTGGAGTTTATAGAACTGGCAAGTTTTTAGCTTCAAATCTTTACGAAATAGAGCCTGACGTTATTAGTTTGGCTAAAGGCGTTGGCGGTGGCGTTCCCGTGGGTGTCGTCATGACTACTTTAAAAGACGTTTTCTCTCCTGGCGATCATGGTTCCACTTTTGGTGGAAACTACTTAAGTTCGACCGCTATCTGTACGGTTTTAGATATTTTAAAAGAGTATGAAGAGAGTGGAGAACTTGAAGCTGGCATAACGTATTTTGACAACGCGTTGGAAAGTTTTTATAGTGAGCATAAAGAAATTTTTATGGAAAAAGTGGGGATTGGAATGATGGCTGGTCTTCGAGTGAAAGACGCCGACACTCTGGCGAAAATTATAAATATTGGAAGAGAAAATGGCGTTATGGTTTTAAAAGCTGGAAAGAACACTCTTCGTTTCTTGCCACCGCTTA
>CALDOC010000011.1 GCA_937914675.1 uncultured Sulfurimonas sp. | reverse complement strand
GTGTTTACGCGAGGCATGTGAATGCCCGATTCGATGATGGACGTCGCTATCATGAGGTCGTACTCTCCCGCCTCAAATTTTAGCAACTCTTTTTCGGTCTCGACCGCCGAGATTTTCGAGTGAAGCATGACCACCCTAAGCTCCGGCAAGAGCGCTTTTAACTCGCCTAGTTTGATGGGCATGTGGTCTATGCTGTTGTGCACGTAAAACACTTGTCCGCCACGGCGAAGCTCTCTTAAAATGACTTCTTTGACGAGCTTTTCGTCGTACTCTTTAACAAAAGTTCTCACTCCTTGGCGTTCGCTTGGAGGCGTGAGAAGCTGACTCATGGTTTTGATCGAACTCATCGCTTGGTTGAGCGAACGCGGAATCGGAGTGGCGCTCATGGAGAGCAGATGCACGTTGTGGTACAACTCTTTTATCTTCTCTTTTTGTTTAACGCCAAACTTGTGTTCTTCGTCTATGATGACGACGCCCAAGTTTTTAAACTCCAATCCAAAAAGAGCGTGAGTGCCCACGACGACGTCTATCTCTCCGCTGGCTAAACCTTTTATGACGGCAGCCTTGTCTTTGGTACTTACAAACCTATCTAGTTTGGCGTATCTAAGTTTCAAATCCTTAAAGCGCTCGTCCAAAGAGCGCCAATGTTGGGCGGAGAGAAGAGTCGTTGGAACTATCAAAGCCGATTGAAAGCCCGACTGAAACGCGGCGAAGATTGTGTTGAGAGCCACTTCCGTTTTACCAAAACCGACGTCCCCGCTTAAAAGCCTGTCCATGATGTGACCGGAGCTCATTTGTCCCAATATCTCGTCTACGGATTGCGTTTGGTCGTCCGTGTACTCAAAACCCGCCAATTTTTGAAACTCGGTCAACTCTTTCTTGTTCACGCTGATTTTAGGCGATTTTATAAGCGATCGCGCCGCCGCCGTGTTGACGATTTGTCCCGCGATTTCTAGCAATCTTTTTCTGACCTTGGCCTTTAGCTTGCCAAAACTCCCTTTGCCAAGTCTATCCAAAACGGGAGTCGAACCGCCGCCGGCTATGTACCTGTCTATGAAGTCCAAGTTCTCGACGGGAAGCAAAATTTTGTCGTCGCCCACGTATTTTATGACTATGAAGTCTTTGATTCCGCCTAAAATTTCAGTCTGTTCTATCTTTTCAAATATCCCCACGCCGTAATCTTCATGAACCACGTAATCTCCAGCCTTCAAGTCGTCCAACATGATGGAACTTTTTCTACGGCGTCTTTTTTTGTCCGGCTTGTTCAGAGAGATTATCAGCTCGTCTTTTGAGATTACGTTTAAAATGTATCCAGCCGTGATTTTAGTGACGTTTTGAGTGTCGTAGAGACCCGCTTGTTTGAGTTGCGCTGAGTTTGATGAGATGATGGTGATTTTTTTGTCTTTGTGAAAACGAAGAAGTTTCTCGACGTCCGCCACCACCAACTCTTTGTAATCGTCGCTCTCTTGGAGGATTTCCAAGTCAAACTTCTCTCTTGAAATTTTTGGCTCGTTAATGCCATAAGCGTCTTTTAAAAGATTGCTTAAGTCGCGCGACAACATAACTTTTTTGTCATCCATGAAGTCGACGGCGTTATCGCCCAAATACCAAAAGCCAAGGGACGCCACGTCTTTAACCAAAGAATCGAACTGAGAATTTTGCACCGCTTCATTAAGAGAGTCGAAGCCTTTCTCGTCCAAAGAGTAAAAAGCGCTGCTGATTTTAAGCGAGTCCAACTCCTCTTTTATGGTTCTTTGCGTCTCGAGCTCAAAAGCTTTCATCTGCTCTATGGTGTCGTCAAAGAGTGATATGCGAATGGGATTTTTCAACGAGGGAGAGAATACGTCTATGATGTCTCCGCGAAAAGAGATTTCTCCGGCGACTTGCACCATGTCCACGAAATTGTAACCCCAAAATAGCATCTGTTCTTTAAAGGCTTTTAAGTCTATCTTTTGCGCGAACTCAAGAGTGATGGATTGCAGCAACCCCTCTTTTGGCAAGGGAAAAAGCAGCGTTTTGAGAGGCGAAATTATAAGTGGTTTTTTATTTGCCAAGTGGTAAATTCTAAGCGCGCTGAAAAGCTCATGAAGCTCCTCTTTGTAAGAGCGCAAGTCGTCTCCAAAAGTTGGACGAAAATCTGGAAACAACAAAACGTCGCGGTTAAAAAACTTCGCCACGCTTTCTAGTTCAAGGGCTTCTTTAAAGTCCTCGCAAACCAAAAGTTCCAACTCTTTTTTTGGTTTATTTTTAAAGTGGTTAAAGAGAGCCGTTTGAGACATGATTTTCCTAATTACGCTTTAGAAACGTCTAGCTTTAGTTTAGCCGTTTCACCGTTGTTAAGAATGCTAACGCCTTCAAAAATAGCTTTTGCTTCTATGATTAGCTCGGATGACCTAATCTCGCCTTTGACATGACCGGCGGCTTTTATTTCCACTCTAGTCGCGTCGACCGTCCCCTCCATATAACCTTGCACTATAACTTTTTGCGCTTTTATCAGCCCTTTGACATGACCGTTTTGACCTATGTTCACGTCTTTTTGAGAATTGATTTCACCCTCTAAATCTCCATCGATGTATAATTTGCAAGTTAGTTCCAAGGAACCTTTTATTCTTGCGCCTTGAGTGATAATAGTAGTGTTTGAGTCGGTTTGATTACCCTTAAATTGGCTGTCGCCGTTACTAAAGATTGCCATGGCACTTGTTTCTCCTTTTGAAATATTTCATTGTAGTTTTCTATCGACCATTTTATAAAGAAAAACGGGTTGAGAGTCGTGTAAAGATACCTAATCTCATAATGAAGATGCGGTCCATTGCTCATCCCCGAATTTCCGGTATACGCTATCAAATCGCCCTTTTGAACGAATTGTTTCGATTTTACCACAACCTTGTTTAAATGACCATAGTACGTTTTAAACCCAAGAGAATGATTGATAATAACCAAATTTCCAAATCCACTGGCTTTGTGTAGACCTGAGAATTCAACTATTCCATCCGCCGGAGCGTATACCGGCGTATTCATTTTCGCTTTGAGGTCGCTGCCACGGTGGAACTCGCGCCTGTTTAAAGTGGGATGAATTCTATATCCATATTTGCTAGTTACGCCATTGTACTCTATGGGCGAGCCATTGGGAACGAGTTGCAAGAGAGCGACCATGTTTTCTGAAGTGAGTTTCGTTAAATCCACTTTCTCTTGAATGGTTGCGTCGTCCGCGCTGGGGTTCATTCCAATCATTATTTGAATCGCGTCTAAAGAGTCCGACAACTCGTCTAGTTCTCTTTTTTTGCCGAGCAACAATTTCTTAGTATTGTTCATGTCTTCATTGATTTTTTTGTTTTTTAGTTTTAACTTTTCATAGGCTCTCTCAACGCCCTCTTTTTTATCTTGTATCGCGTCTACGCTATAGTCTAAATATAATATCGTCGAAACCGCGACGAGCGTTAAAAACATTATGAACGCGACAGCGTAAAGAATGGCTTTTTTGACAAACTGATGAAGATGAATCTGTTTTACCCCATTGTCGTCATGTATCGTAATTGTAAAATGATTATCCATGATGTACCTTTAAAAACGCTTCCGCAACGCTAAACGAGCCAAAAACCAAATATTTTTTTTCTTCATCTATTTTTTCAAATGACGAGTAAACTATGCCCAACTCTTTTAGCGTCTCTTGCAAAATTTCTTTTTCCACCGCTCTTGCGTCCACTATTTTTATAAGCTCGACGCTCTCTATGATCGGTTTTAAAATACGCAAAATTTCTTTATAATTTTTATCTTTGTAACTATTGTAAACCAAGACGTATTTTTCACCCTTTAGAGCGTCCAAAATCGCTTTTGCCGCCAAAGGGTTGTGTCCCACGTCCAATATGACGTTTGGCGCCAACCGCGACAAACGACCAAAAAGTTTGGAGTTGGCGAAATCGTCGCTACAATACTCCAAACCCATCTGTTTTAAAGCCGCGATCGCCAATCTCAAGTTGTTTTGCAGATATGGAGCCAATGACAATTTTTGCGAAATCGTCAATATTTTATCTTCATCGTCGGCGTTGATTAGACTCGTATCTTTTTTCCAACTTAGGCCCTTTGCGTTTAAAACTTCCGAGGCGACGTCATATACTTCTTCATGCGTCTGAGCGGATAGCAACGCGAATTTTTGAACCGCTTTTAATTTTGTAGTCGCGATTTTGGCCACGCTATCGCCCAAAAAGGCTTGATGGTCCATATCTATGGGAGTGACGAGAGTCAATGCGTTGTTGAACGCGGACGTGGCGTCATGCTCTCCCCCTAAGCCAGCTTCACATACGACGTAATCAACGTCTTTATAAATCCACATAGCCAAAAACGTCGTATACTCGAAATAACTAAGGGAATCGGAATCGTCTTTTACTAAAACGTTCAATAATTCTTCGTGAGCCTCGTTTAACGCTTCGTCACTCGCGTTTGAACCATTCAGCCAAATTCTTTCATTAAAATTTAAAATGTGAGGAGAAGTGTAATGTCCCACTGCAAAGCCTAAAGAGTGAAGCGCGGTAGCCAAAAATCTACCCGTGGTGCCTTTTCCATTTGTACCGATTATATGTATGATTTTAGGCGTTTTAAAGTAAGATTTTACGCTTTCGTATACTCTAGGCATGCGAGCGTAGTCTATTTTGTCATAGTAAAGGGGCTTGTTGTCTAAAAAAACTTTTAACAAATTTATTTCTTATACGCCATTTGATTTCTTCCACTATGCTTCGCGACGTATAGATATTCGTCCGCTGAATTGAGAGTGGCTTGAAGCGACGTATGTTTTTTTCTATCTGAGATACCGCCGCTTACCGTCACTTCGATACGGTCTCCTTTATACATAAAACGAGCTTTTTGAACGTTTCTTCGCACCTTTTCGGCAAAGACAAATCCGCCATCCGTATCAGTTTCGCTTAAAATGGCTAGAAATTCTTCTCCGCCAAAACGTCCAACGATATCTACGCTCCTAGAATCTCTTTTGAGTATCTTTGCAAAAGCCGATAGCACGGCGTCTCCCGCGTCATGACCAAAATTATCGTTTACCGCTTTGAAAAAATCAATGTCAAACATAACAACGCTGTAGTTATGTCCATACCGTTCATATTCAGCCTCTTTTATCGCCATCAATTCGTCAAGGGCTCTCTTATTGTACAATTTTGTTAAAAAATCCTCTTTAGACTCTTTTCTAGTCGTTTCCAATTCATTTTCCAACTTACGAATTTTTTGACTTAAAAGTTCAATCTCGCCATTGTGGTTTTTAAGATCGCTGCTTAAAAGCTGCGTATTCTGTTCCAAAGCCACCGCGATGGTATAGAGTTTCTTATGGGCGAATTGGAAACTTTTGTTAGCGTCTTCGTTATAAGCTTCGAGCTCTTTCTTGATTTTTTGAATATCGGCGTTTGAAGAATCCGAACTTTCAATCATGTCGATTAGACGCACGGATAGTTTATCTAAAACTCCATCTAAGGATTTGACCATGTCGTTTACGGTTTTTTTGTCAAGCGCGATTCTTAGCAAAATAGTGTTTTTAATTTCCCTTTCAATGCTTACGTTATCCAAAAGGAGTGGATTCTCCATGATTTTTCTACTTAAACTAGCAATTTTGTCATTTACGCTAGAAGCGATTGAAGGGACGAATGAAGATATCAAAAGAGACGCTATTCTCTTTAAATTATTGCCGCCACTCTTCATGGATGAATTGTTTTCTGACAAATTTAGATTTTTAACGCTATTTTGCAAATCTTTAGAGTCAATTTTTCCAAATACTTTTAAATCTTCCAAAAAGGTGTCGTCATACGTCGTAAAGAAATTTACCCATAACTGTCGTAACTGTTCCAACTGCGCGGCGCTTGGAGAATTTGAAATCAGGTCTATGCTTTTTCGAGAGAGTTCGGAAGCTTCTCTATTGTGAAGTACTTCTATGACTTGAAAAACTCTTTTAATCAATATTGTTTGAGCGTCCAAAATTTCTGCGCATTTTGACGAGTTTGTTCTATTTAGCTTAGCGATTATAAAACGAGTAAGTTCACTCATGCTCGATATTCTATACTGAGTCAACTCTTTTTGAAACTCTTTATTTAAAGTTTTAGTAAATTTCTCCACATGTTGACAATCTTCGACTATCATACCAGCTATTTTAGCCTCTTTGCAAAACGCTTCCAAGTAAAAATCTGGGGTGAGTATTTGCCCCTCCGCTTCAAGTCTTTTTATCGCTTTTTTAATAATTCCTTGTACCGTCATAATCAATCCTTACTTATTCTAGAACCCTCGGCGGAGACTTGAGCTATAAATGACGTAATAGCTTTAACCGAGCTAAATCTAATGGCGTCAAACCTTTCTTGATCTGTTAAAACCGCGTTTGGCACAACCGAAAAATCATAAGTTCCACTAGCCGTATAACTCTTTTTAATATTTTTTGATTCTCTGATTATAGCTAAAACTATGGTGGAACGATAAGAAATTACGTAGCCATCGCCATTGTACTGTATAGGCGTGTAAGATGGCTCTGAAATGCTTAAACTAAGATGCGTTTGCGAATTCTTTTTAGTGGTTAAAGAAGCATGAAACACCTCTATAATGGCGCTATCGACCGCGTCTTTAATGATAACCGTATTTTCCGGGTCTTGCGCTGAAATAACGACGCTAGTGCTGATTTTTTCACCAACCACTTGACGCGAGTATTTAGCGCTTGGTTTATATCCACAAGAGATAAGTTGCATTGCCATAAATGACAACAACAGAACTTTCACTAATCGCAGACCCAAATTCATTTTTAGCCTTTTATCACAAAATTTACAAGTTTTTTTGGCACGACTATCTCTTTTAGAATGGTCTGTCCATCGAGCCATTTGGCTACGACTTCTTTCGCCGCCGCTAAAATATCGTCGTTTGAAGCGTCAATGGCCACTTCAACTTCACCTCTGCGCTTTCCATTAATGGAAACGCCAAGAGTTACGCTCTCTTGCGCAAACACTTCGTCAAGAACTTTTTGAGCGCTTAAATTATTGAGTGAAAAGTATTCATGACTTATTTCCCAACATGTATGAGGAATGACGGGCTCCATAATGGAACTCAAAATCCAATAACCTTCACTCCAAACTTTAGCGTTTGTTTGCAAATTAAGAGCGTTCATAGCTTCCATGACGCCAGCTATCATAGTGTTAAACGTGTAACGCTCTTGATAAACTTCAGTGGCTCGAACCAACGCTTCGTAAACTTTTTTACGAGCGAATTTCTCTTCTTTGTTTAAAGAGGAGTGCGTTATAGTCGGAATTTTATCGGTTTTTACGACGTTGGAAGAGCGTTCATAAAATCTTTTTACAAACCTATGCGCGCCTTCGACTCCGCTATCGTTCCACTCCAACTCTTGAGTTGGAGGCGCCGCGAAGAGTATGAAAAGTCTCGCCGTGTCCGCGCCGTATTTTTCTATTATCGCGTCTGGGTCGACCGTGTTTCCCTTGCTTTTGGACATTTTAGAGCCGTCTTTAAGCACCATTCCTTGCGTCAAGAGCTTGTCAAAAGGTTCGTCAAAATCGACGTAGCCCAAATCGCGGAAAACTTTGGTAAAGAACCTCGCGTACAAGAGGTGTAAAATGGCGTGTTCGATTCCGCCGATGTACTGGTCGACGCCCATCCAGTACTTTATCTGCTCTTTTGAAAAAGCCTCTTTCTCCCAATTTTGAGGAGAGGCGCAAAATCGTAAAAAATACCAAGAAGATTGCACGAAAGTGTCCATCGTGTCAGTTTCGCGAACCGCGTCTTTGCCACATTGGCTACATTTGCAATGTTTCCAAGTTGGGTGATTTTCTAAAGGGCTTCCTTCTCCGTTAATTTCAACGTCCTCAGGCAAAGCGATGGGAAGATTCTCTTTTTTCTCCATGACCAAGCCGCAATCTGAGCAGTGAATGAAAGGAATCGGGGCGCCCCAATAGCGCTGACGTGAGACTCCCCAATCTTTGAGTTTATAGTTTGTAGTTTTTTTCCCTATATCTTTGTCTTCAAACGTTTTGATGACGTCGTATTGCGCTTTTTTAGAGTTCATCCCATCAAAGTCAGCAGAGTTAAACAACTCTCCAACTTCCGTAAAAGCGGCGTCTAAAGAGAGTTCACCATCAAATGGTCGTATCACCGACGTAATTTCTAAATCATATTTTTTTGCAAAATCCCAATCTCTATCGTCATGAGCGGGAACCGCCATAACGGCGCCGCTTCCATAATCCATCAATACAAAATTCGCAATCCAAACAGGCACTGATTTACCCGTCAATGGATGAACGACGTTTAAACCCAGAGAAAGACCTGACTTCTCTTTTTGTCTATCAATGGACGACGTGTTTTTCATCTTTGTGATTGCCGCAACGATTTCTTCGCTTAAAAGATGGTTCTCTATCATGTAAGCAACGATTTTATGCTCAGGAGCGAGGGCCGTATACGTAACGCCGTAAATGGTGTCGGGGCGAGTCGTAAAAACGTCAAAACCGCCAAACTGAGCGTTTAACTTCTCTTTTGACGCGTCGTCAAATTCTAAATCAAAAGCGAGACCATTTGATTTTCCTATCCAATTCTCTTGCATCGTTAAAACTTGTTTTGGCCAACCACCTTCGAGTTTTTTCAAATCACTTAAAAGTTCGTCGGAATATTGGGTGATTTTAAAGTAGTACTGATTCATCTCTTTTTTGACTATGGGAGTGTCGCAACGCCAGCAACAGCCGTCTACGACCTGCTCATTCGCTAAAACGGTTTGATCATGGGGACACCAGTTGAGCATCCCTTTTTCACGGTATAACAAACCTTTTTCATACATGTCGATTATGAACGATTGTTCAAACTTCGTGTAAAGCTCGTCGCTCGTCGCCATTTCGCGCTTGCGAGAAAATGAGAATCCTAAAGAGTAAAACTCGTTTTTCATATAATCTATGTTGTCGTAAGTCCACCCTTTGGGATGTGAACCGTTTTTAATGGCGGCGTTTTCAGCGGGCATGCCAAAACTGTCAAAGCCGATTGGATGTAAAACGTTTTTACCTTGTTGTCTGTGATAACGAGCGAAAGCGTCGCTTATGGAGTAGTTTCGCACGTGGCCCATGTGAAGTCTTCCGCTTGGAAAAGGGAACATACTCAATATGTACTTTTTTTCTTTGCTAAAATCTTCACTTGGCTCAAAACTGTCGTTTGTTTTCCAATGCTCTTGCCATTTTTTTTCTATGTTTTTAGGGTTGTATTCCAAAAAAAATCCTATTATTAATATTCGTCGTGCGTTTTTGAACTCTCAATATAAACCAATCCCATTGAAAAAACGTTCGCTATCAAGGCGCCTATCGCGAGCGCTATGGCCCAACTATCGTTATGCAGCACAACCAAAAATATAAACGCCGGTATAAGGTGCAAGTCCGCTACCAATGAAGACGCCAAAAGTTCCGCAGACAATAGATTTCTAACGCCAATTTTTAAAATCGTTGAAATCAAGTTTACGCTTGCCGCCACAAAAAGTGAAATAGCGGTATTTTCATAAAGAAACCCCGCTATCGACGTCAAACTCATCAATGAAAAAAATACGTATACTACTTTGCCCCAATCCATATCGCTACACTCCCTTTAGTTTACATAACCCCAGATTCATACTGATCGCGCATTCTCTGCTTATCGGCTTCGCGTTTTGCCTTCTCAGCCAGTTTGTTATGATAGTTCTTAACGTCAAAACCGAACCATAAAAGAATCGGAGAAGCGACGAAAATGGATGAGTAGGTACCAACGACGACTCCAACCAAAAGCGTAAACGCGAAAGAGTGAATGATTTCACCGCCAAACGTAAACAGAGTGAACACAACGAAGAAAGTCGTCAACGACGTTAAAGTGGTTCTTGCCAACGTTCTAGTGACGGACTCGTTGATGGTGTCCGCCAAATTGACGTTTCTTGAATTCGTCACACCCTCTCGTATTCTGTCAAACACAATGATGGTGTCGTTTAGCGAGTACCCTAAAATGGTCAATAACGCGGCTAGAACGTCTAAATTGACGTCGAGTCCTACCAGAGTAATCGCTCCAAGAGCGATTGATATGTCATGAACCAACGCTATGATCGAGGCGACGGCGAAACGCCACTCAAATCTAAACGCGACGTAAATCAAAATGCCCAAGATTGCGAGCAGAAGAGACATAACGCCCTTCTCTTTCAACTCGCTCCCAACTTTTGGTCCAACTATGTCTAC
>CALDOC010000010.1 GCA_937914675.1 uncultured Sulfurimonas sp. | reverse complement strand
CTAAAGTGGGAGTTTGTGCAAACGCCACAGATTCTGCCGGCTAAAAGTCCTGCGTCTCGCGGATCGCGATCTTTGAGTATGATTTCTATCCCGCGAAAAAGCTGTCCGCTCACCCAAGCGTCTTGAACCACTCCGCTTTCGTCCACCTCAACTTCAACTCGCAAATGTCCTTCTATTCTCGTAATTGGGTCTATGACTATTTTTTTATTGCTCATCGTTTTCTTCCTCAACGTATTTTCTTTCATTGGCGAACTTGTCAAAAAATCCGGCCTCGACGCAGCCCATGCAGCCATGGCCGACTTGGACGGGCCAGCTCGTGCCCTCGTTGAACTTCATGGTTGGACAGTTCACGTTCGTGTAGGGACCCTTGCATCCCATCTCAAAAAGGCAGTATCCTTTTTTGGCGCCCTCGTCTCCCCACTCTTGCACGAACTCTCCAAGCTCGTAATGACCGCGTCTTTCGCAGTTGTCATGCACTCTTCCCTCGTAAGCCCAAAGAGGACGATTCAACGCGTCAAGCGCTGGCAACTCTTCAAACATTATATAGGACAACAACGTGCCGACTATGTTTATTGGGTTTGTCGGACACCCAGAGATATTTATCACGTCTTGGCGATTGAGCGCTTTTCCCACTCCAACGGCTCCGGTTGGGTTTGGAGCGGCGGCGACGACTCCGCCGTCAAAAGCGCATGAACCCACGGCTATCACGAGAGCCGCGTCTTTTGCGCACTTTTTCAAAAGTTCTATTCCCGTTTCGCCTTTTGGACCGACGCGCAAGAATTTTCCATCCATCGCCAAAGGAACCGCTCCCTCGACGAGTAGAACGTATTCCCCTTTTTGATTTTCTATGATGTCTTCCAAAATAGTCTCGCTCTGATCGCCACTAGCGCTCATGAGCAACTCATGATAGTCAAGTGAAATATAATCAAAAATAAGGTCTTCAATGGCGGGATTCGTCGACTTGATGAACGCTTCGGAGTTTCCGCTGCAATCGGACAACTCCAACCAAATTATGGGCACTTTGTTGAGTGATTTGATTCCCTGTTCCACCACCTCCTCAAAGTTTGGATGGAGTTTCATATCGGCCGTCACCATGGAAATCCAGCTGTTTACCTCTTTCTTTCCTATCTCCAAAGACGCCAACGCCGCGTCCAAATTGTCGGTCGTGAGATTGTTTCTTGGGTGGAGCGCGTTGAATTTGTCTATGCGTTTTTGAACCGTCGCTATCTCTTTTTCTCTTTGCAACTCCGCCGCGCTTTTTCTCGGCATGTTTGGGTCTATGAGACTTTGCGAATCTTTGATAACGTCTTGCACCATCATCTTGCATCGTCCGCAAACGCGACCCGCTTTGCTAAAATCCGACAACTCTGAAAACGAGGATATTCCGCTAGAGGTTACGATGTCGACCAAATCTTGGTGGTAAACGTGTTCGCAACTACATAGCAATCGCCCTCTTTCGCCAACGAGCCTATTTTCATAAAGGTAGTTTATATCCACCTTTTCGCCGCTATTTATGAGCGTTTCCAAGTAGCCGACGTCCACGTTCGAGTTTATCCCTATGAATCTGCTCAACTTGTCTTCATTGAGAAAATACTCGTCTATGCGGTTCTCTTTTTTCGAGGCTATCAACACCTTTTCGTAGCCCGAAGCGAATTTCGGAGAACTAACTTCCACCAAGTCAAACTCTCCCACTTTAAGCATGTCGATGCTCACTTCAAGCTCAAACTCTTTAGGCTCGATTCCAAGTATGTGAGAAATCGCGCAATCAGCTTGTAGGGTACACTCCTTTACGTGACCCGCCACAAAGTGAAACGCTTCAACCTGAGCGCACTCGCCAACCGCGTAGATGTTTTCATCCTCGGTTTGCATGTATTTGTTCGTCAATATCCCCTTGTTGCATCTTAGCGAGTCTCTAAAAGCTTTAACGTTTGGTTTGATGCCAGTGCCAAAAATAAGAAATGGATTTTTTATCTCTAACTTTTTCGTTTTAAGCAGGGTGATTTGAGACTCGTGCACCACCCTATCGACTATTTCGTCTTCGTAAGATATGGTGATTTTTCCACTTTTCAAGTAAGACTCTTCGATGGTTTTTATGGAGTCTATCGAGAGGTCTTTGCTGTAGAGATGCTTGCCGCGAATGAGCAGGGTTATTTTGGTGGCGTCTGGCGTTTCGTCGAGCGTTTCAAGGAGTTCGAGTCCTATCGGTCCGCTTCCCACGAGGACGACTTCCCTGTTTTTGACGCCGTTTTTTATGACTTCACTATCGGCCGCGCTTCTAAAACCCGTCGCGTTCGTTATTTTGTCAACGTTGAAAAGCGTGATGGGAAGCGAGCCCGTGGCGATGACGAGTTTGTCGTAACTAAACATGGAACTGTCGGAGAAAACTCTTCTCTTCTCTCTGTCTATCCTGTTGATTTTTTGACCAAGTTCAATGTTCACGGTGGGGTCCAGAGGAAGAGATATGCCCTTAACGTCTCGCGACCCGTCAACCAAACGGCATAAATGTATTCTGTCGTAGGGTAAATATATTTCATCGCTTAAAACAGTGACGTCTATGGATGAATTTTGCTTTTTAAGATTGTTTGCCAAATAAACGCCGGCTATTCCCGAACCAATAATTACTACTCTCATAGGATTCTTCCTTTATTTT
>CALDOC010000009.1 GCA_937914675.1 uncultured Sulfurimonas sp. | reverse complement strand
CATACAAATCTTTGAGTTGTAGCTCACTCATTTCGTGTGTCTCTATTCTCACAGTTGTCATCTTCTAGCACTAAGTTTCTTCGATCCTCTTCGTCAAGTTTTTCAAGTATTTCTTTGTAAATTTTCAAAGATTCCATGGCGTCTTCCTCGTCTATTTTCTCCATGACGAAACCTACGTGAAGAAGTACATAATCGCCTACTTTGATGGCATCCTCCTCCATGAGGTCAAGTCCAGCCTCGCGAGTCACGCCCATGGTGTCAACAGTCGCCATATTTCTCTCTTTGTCTATTTTTACCACTTTACTTGGAATTGATAAGCACATTAGTTTCTCATCCCCCTTTTAAATTCTATCCACTCGATGACTCTTTGTATCGACGCGTCGTCTTTTACGTTGACTTCCAAAATGTCCACGTTGGGTTTTAGTCTTCTGGCTTCGGCTTTTTCATGAGCCACGTCGTAATCAAAATACTCCAACAAGTCCGTTTTCGTTATCAAAATCAAATCGGCTTGACGAAACATGACGGGATACTTCTCTATCTTGTCGCTCCCCTCTGGAATGGAAACGAGAACAATGTTTAAGTGACTTCCAACGTCGTAAGAAGCTGGACAAACGAGGTTACCGACGTTTTCTATAAAACAAACGTCGATTTCATCCATCGGCATGGCGTGAAGACCTTTGTGAACCATGAACGCGTCGAGATGACAAGCGCTTCCCGTTTGTATTTGATAGGCGGGGATGCCTTTTGCCTTGATTCTATCCGCATCTCGCGATGTCTCCAAATCACCCTCAATAACTCCAAATCTAAACTTCGCCAAATCCGCCATACATTCCAAAAGAGCCGTTTTTCCACTTCCGGGACTACTCATGAGGTTAATCGAAAGTACATGATGAGAGTCAAAATGAGCGCGATTATGTCCCGCTTCTTGATTGTTTTTATCAAGTATTTTAGTGATTACGGCTATTGTTTTTTTGTCGTTTAACTGAGGGTTGTGTCTCAGAGTTTCATGAGCCGCTTGGTGAGTGTGAGAATCATTCCCGTGAGAGTGTGTCTCTTCGTCATGTTCATGGACATGATCCGTTATCGAGCATCCGCAATCTGCGCACATTGTTAGTTCCTTATGTTTATGCGATAAGCATGTTTGTTCCAACCGCCACGGAGACGACTCCGGCGGTTGCGAAAACTCTACGAACGTTTGTGAGATTGGTGAGCAGATTTTTGTTGAGATAGAGTATGACGACTCCAAAACTCACAAACACCAAAGAGACGCCAGCGACGAAAGCGAGTATCATGGTCCAGTCAAGAATATTTCCCTCAATCATCCCAAGAGTCGCCAACATTCCCCTCACTCCGCCAATCCCCATCAACGCCCCCATGCCAAGCGCTGACGTGGCGACGCTTGAACCCTCTCCATGAGAGTGCGATTTGCCAAAATAGATATGTACGTCTTCAAGCTCAAGCAGCACATCTGAGCCGTTC
>CALDOC010000008.1 GCA_937914675.1 uncultured Sulfurimonas sp. | reverse complement strand
CTCGGCTGCTTCAACTAATCTTCTCGTAGAGTATAGTTTTGATGATCTTGACAATATGTATAGACGCATTATTTTTCCTAATTTTATATTTGTTTACAAAGATACTCTTTCGAGACATCGACTAAAAACTTACCGCTTAAAAACTTTCTTCCTATGAGCATTGGAAATTGCATGTCGGAACGATCGGTTAAAGAGATAACCGCGACGTATTTTTTTCCCATAAACTTCACCGCCACTTTTATCGACGGGCGATACTGAATGACTCCATTTGAACTTTTGACTTTTTTCACCTTATAAAGAGGTATCATCATTTTTTTGCCGTGATACGACTCATGCACCTCATCCAAAAGAGTAAAATGAACCATCTTATCGTCATCTATAAAAATATCGTCGCAATGAATGGCGTTTGAATCAGCCCCTGTGTCTATTTTGGCGTCTAAATCGAAAAGTTCCAAATCCAATATGGAAATCAACTCCTTAGAACCCACTATCTTTTTTTCAATCATTTTTACTTCCTTGAAGCCTATTGGCTGTTTTTTGCATTATTAGCAACTCTTCTTTTGCGCTAAAAACGACTTTAGGATTTGGAGTTAAATCAATCGCTCTACTTTTACCCTCATAATCTATTTGACTCAAAATCAACTTCATAGTCTCGACTCTCGCTCTGTGCTTATCGCTAGAGCGAATGACGTGCCAAGGGGCTTTTTGCGTGTTTGTTTTATCAAGCATGTTAAATTTAGTTCTGCTAAATTCGTCCCACATGCTTTGCGCTTGTAAATCGATTTCACTCAGTTTCCATTGACGAAGCGGGTCGGTCCGACGTTGTTCAAACCTTTGCGCTTGTTTCTCTTTTGTAACGCTAAAATAGAGTTTAATCAAGACCGAGCCACTGTCCACGATCGACTCTTCAAAAGGAACCACGTCTTTCATAAACAAATCGTACTCTTGAGGCGTGCAAAAACCAAAAACCGGCTCCACCATGGCTCGATTGTACCAGCTCCTGTCAAACAAAATCACTTCCCCTCCATGTGGGAAATATTTTATATAACGCTGAAAATACCACTGGGAACGCTCCTCTTCGGTTGGCTTTCCCAACGCCACGACGCGGTAATGTTTAGGATTCATATATCTATTGACGCTCCCTATTACGCTCCCCTTTCCAGCGGCGTCGCGTCCTTCAAACACGATGATAAGTTTGAGTTTGTTGCGTTTGACATGCTGTTGCAATTTTATAAGTTCGGCTTGATATGGTTCAAGTTCGATATTTTCGGCATATAGCTGTAACGCTTCTTGCTCTTGTAACGCGCTGAGTTTTTTAACGTCCATGACACCCTCCAGTTATAATACGAAATATACTATTTTTTTCATAAAAACATACCATGCGCCACAGCTTTATAAGCTTTAATTCTTCATAAATAGACCTTAAAATTAAGCATAATTATATAAAATTTCATACCATAAACCGATAGGCTCAAAAGTCTTACATACATTTTAAAGAGGTGCGCGATGCAAGTAAATGAAGAAGACGTAAAAATAATTTTAGATATAATTAATTCTAAAATAACTCAATACATGCAGGGCGACGCAAGCGTTCACCCCTATGACGTAGCCTCTCAACTTCTTAAACTTCGAGACTTAGACGTACATGAGTATGAAAGCGCCATTAAAAAGATACCTCATGAGCTATTTGCGGAAGTCCTATCAGAGCTTCCCGACCATGTCCAAGAAGAGACGGCGGATATTCTAAGCGTTAAAAAACTCGCCAATATCGCTTCGCTCATGGACACCGACGACGCGGCGACGCTTATTCACAACATTAGCGAAGAGCATCAAGAGATCTCTCAAGACATTTTAAAAAGTTTTGAAAATTCAGAGAAAGAGTTGCTTGAACAACTCATCGCTTACGAAGACGACGAAGCCGGTTCCTATATGCAAACCGAGCTTTTTAGCGCGAGAAACGACGAGAGAATCGGCAACGCCCTTGAGCGACTCAAAGAGTTAAAAGAGAGTGGTAAAATTGACAACGTTTGGCATGTTCATCTTGTCAACGCTAGAAAAAAATACTTAGGTTCCATCGGTCTTGAAGAGCTGATTATTTTCGACCGCGACTTAAATTTTGAAGACATACCGTTCGACAAACATAAAAACTTCTCTGTAAATCACAAAGACGCTATAAAAAACGTAGTTGAGATGGTTACGAACTACAACCTAAACTCCATCGCCGTTGTAGATGACAAAAATAGATTAATTGGAAGAATCACCTCCGATGACATTTACGACGTCATTCAAGAGACCGCGACGGAACAAATCTTTAATCTAGCCGGCGTTAGCGACGAAGCCGAGCAAGAAGAGGACATGTTTCAAATTGGCAAGACGAGAGCCATTTGGTTGGGACTCAATCTTCTCACCGCCATCGCCGCTTCATTGGTCATAGGAATGTTCGACTCGACGATCCAATCTCTGGTGGCTTTAGCCATTTTAATGCCCATTGTCGCTTCCATGGGAGGAAACGCGGGCACGCAAACGTTGACGGTTACCGTTAGACAGATGGCTTTAGGCGACATTGAGGGTGACGACGCAAAAAAAACGATTTATAAAGAAGTCGTCATATCTTTGGTGAATGGCTTGATTTTCGCTCTTCTGATTGGCGTAATCGCTTATTTATGGTTCAATATGCCAATGCTTGGCGTCGTCATTGGATTGTCTATGATTATAAACCTGATAAGCGCCGGTTTTTTTGGAAGCGTCATACCTTTAGCCCTTCAAAAAGCCGGCGTCGACCCAGCCATTGGAAGCACTGTTTTACTTACGACGGTAACGGACGTGGTCGGCTTTTTTAGTTTTTTAAGTTTAGCGAAAATAATACTGTTATAAGGAGTTGCATGTGGAACCAAATGGACGGCAAGCCGACAGAAAACTGAGATATTTTGTAGAAGATTATTGGGATATATTTTTAGGAATCCTAGGCGTAGCTCTCGCTTTTTATTTTAACGCTCTTCACCAAGGAGCCATGGCGACGCTTTTTGCGGCCATTGGCATAGGGTCTCTCTCTTTGACCGTTTCGGAAGTCGCCGAAATACTCTCGGAAAAGCTTCAAGAACCTTATGGAAGTTTCGTTCTCACGCTTAGCGCCGTGATAGTTGAAATTATACTTTTATACATCATTTTACTTCAAGCGGTGGACGACCCAGAAGTGATTAAAACGGTCAAGGGCGGCATCGTCTCAGCGATTATCGTCGACATGAACGTACTGTTGGGACTAGCGGTGTTTTTGGGTGGATTGAGATTTACGGAACAAGAACACAACAAAGAGACTTCAAGCGCTTACACCACCATACTTTTCGTTAGCGTCGCCGCTCTTTTGGTTCCAGGGGTTCTCAACATACAGCACTCTTCATTGATTATTGAAAACGCGTCCATAGCGATAGCGATTCTTCTGATTGTCTTTTACATCGTGATTTTAATTTTTCAAACAAAGACCCACACTCACTTCTTTAAAAGCACCGCAAGAAGTAGAATATTTAGACTCAAAAGAAAAATGCTTGAAAAAGAGAAAGAGACGAACGAGCAAGACGAGGACGATTATATTTTTGAAAAGTTCAATATGTTTGGATTGATACTCTCCATCTTCGTCTTCATCGCCATCATCTCTCTAGCCGCTGAAATCTTTGCGCATGACGGGATCAAACTAGCGAAACATTACGGCGTTTCGGCAGGTCTTTCCGGACTTATCATCGCCATTGTCGCTGTTTCTCCAGAGATAGTCACCGCCATCAAAGCCGCGAAAAACGACGAAATACAAAGAGTTATAAACATCGCCATGGGAGCCTCAACCGTCTCCATACTCTTAACCGTGCCTATTTTAATGGCTCTCGCTTATATGAGCGACATAAAATTTACGCTAGATTTTAATCCGCTAGAAATTGGAGCTTTGATTTTAACCATCCTCTTAGCTTGGAAAACAACCGACGAGGGACATACAAACTACTTTGAGGGCATGTCGCACTTAATGTTCTTCTTTGCGTTTACGATCATCGCCGTCTATTATTAAAACAAAGGTCAAAAATGAAATACGTCTACCTCGCAACGCTATTGGCTTCTAGCTTACTCGCGTCAACGCTCGATCAAAAATACGAGCCAAACGTCGTTCCAAAAAGCATGAGCGTTCAAACGAAAAAAGAGAGATTTTACTATCTTTTAGTTCCCGCCATTGAAAAAGTCCATGCGGATTTGATGAAAGAATACGAAAGCGTCGCCCAAGATATAAAAAACTCTAAAAACGCTGATAAAATTTCTAAACTAAAAGTGACTTGCAAGGCGCAAACCCAAAGTGACCTACTAGCTTGCCTCAAACCACATCCCCAAAGCATAACGCTAGCGCAAGCGGCTATGGAAAGTTCCTGGGGGACCTCAAGATTTTTCGTAAAGGCGAACAACGTCTTTGGCATGTGGAGTACAAATCCAAACGAGCCAAGAATCGCCGCTAAGGAAAAACGCGGAGGCACAAGGACTATGTGGCTTAGAAAATTCCAAACGCTTGAAGAGAGCGTAAAAGCCTATTACTCTCTTATATCCACAGGAAAAGCTTTTAAAGAGTTTCGAGCCTTGAGACTTCAAACGAACGACCCTCATCAACTAGTGAAAAAACTGGACAAATACTCCGAAATTGGCGACTTGTACGGCCAAGAACTTTCTCAAGTGATTCGACATAATAAATTGGCGATGTATGACAAGTAAAAAAAGAGTTTTTGCCTAATCTCATTATCTTCGCATGTTCGCCTTAATAAAATTTGGATGAGCGAACTCTACGTTTGGATTTTCTGAGAGTCTGTTGGAAATCGTAAAAACGTTCTCTCCATCGGGAATCTTAACAAAATAAAGAGAATCGGACAAGTTCGACGCGTCGCTCAAAGAAAACGACTTGAAGATCTCAGCGCAATCAACGCCTAGGCGACACTTAACGATAATTTCATTTGTAACGCCAACTTTCTTTCCATGAGAGGTCATGTAATACTCCAC
>CALDOC010000007.1 GCA_937914675.1 uncultured Sulfurimonas sp. | reverse complement strand
AAGGATAAAAGAGTTTAAAAGAAATTCCATAAAATTACAAACTGAGAAAGAATATATCAAACTCCAGCAACATACAATGAATGAATCTAACGCGGAAATTGAGAAAATTCAGAACAAAGACCTTCATGCGAAAATCGTTTCACGCTCCGAGTACGATGGACACAGCAAAGTCATATTTGTCAACATGAAAACAAAAGAGGAGATACTCATTATGCCAGAGGGTAAAATAGAAACCATCTCGCTTGTTCTCAATGACAAAGGAGAAAGGGTCATCAAGCGAGTCTGATTGCGTCTTGAACTGTAAAATCTGAAGCTTACAACAAAAAATAAGAATTTAATAGCTAAATAAAAGTAAATTTAGCCATTTAATAGCATAATACGTAAAACAATAAATAGGTGTATTTTATGAAAAAAATGAAAATCATTACCCTGGCTTTTGGATTTTTGTTGCCATATATGGCTAGCGCCGACATAAGCGGAGTTGGCTTCGCGCAAACAAACTCTGAGGCGAAGAAAGAAGCCCTGTCCGATTTGAGTCAGGTTATAAAAAGTGAAGTTCGCTCCACTTTTGAATCTACCTCGACAAATGAGGGTTCAAAGGCGCAATCAAACATAAAGATAAGTTCCAACCTTCCAATTTTAGGCGCCGAATTTATGAGTATAGATAAAAAAACGGAGTTTGAAGTGCAAGCGACGTTAACGCCTCAAATCGTAGACAAACTCTACGCGACTAAGCTTCACAACCTAAGCGCTGAAATAACTTCGGCTTTGGACGAGCTGGGCGAAGCAAACTCCAACGCTCTAAAATTGGACATATACGAAGAGCTTTTTTCACTTTTAAAAGAGTATGACAGATACGAAAGCGTCGCGGTCGTCTTGGGATTGAAGCTCGAAAAAAGACCGAACATAACGCAAGCGAAAGTAAAAATCGAGCTTGCGAAACTAAACTCCAACATAGATTCCATCAGCATGGCCTGCAAGGCGTTTGCGGATAGTTTCACGCAAAAAGAGATTTTTGTCTACCCTCCTTTGCTTCAAAACAATACGACAGTGGCGCAGTTTGGTTCCGTCTTTCAAAAAGAGCTAAAGTCAAAACTCAACTCCGCCAAAACTCCAAATACGGCTTCGTTTTTACTCGTGGGAGAATACACGCTTACGGACAAAGCCATGGTTTTAAGTTATGAACTTCTCAACGTCAAGACCAATGAAGTGGTAAAGTCAAAAACGATAAACATAAATCAACTTGCGTATAAAAACCTCGTCACGCAACCAAAAGGCGTTGATTTCGATCAGCTTTTAAACTCGGGCGTCATTAATTCAAGTGATTTAAAAGTCTCTTTAAACTCAAACAGAGGAAGCGAAAACCTGCTTTTTAGAAGCGGCGAAGAGGTGGAGCTTTTTGTAAAACTAAACAAGATGGGGTATCTCTACGTCGTTGGCTATACCCAAACGGACAAACAAAAACAATCCTATCTTCTCCAACTCCAAGAGAGCGATGGAAACAGCAAGTTTACAAAGTTTATAAACGCGGATGACGCAAGCCGCTGGGTAAGCTTGGGAGTCTTTACGGTAGAGCCTCCTTTTGGCGTTGAAAGCGTCCAAGTCGTGGCGTCAAACAAAGAAATCACTTCCCTTCCGCAAACTAAATACGATGAAGAGAGTGGATACTACGTAATCTCCAAAGACATTAAAAAAGCTTTAAACGCAACGAGAGGATTAAAAAAGAAAGTGAGCAAAAAAGTGGAGACGAGCGAAGACGTCATGAGTTTTACCACCATGAAGAAATAAATATACCTATTTTGTCGGAACCTCGAATTTATTCGAGGCTTCCAACGGAATCATTCCCGCTTAACAAATCACGATCGACTTGATCTCGGTCATCTCTTCAATGGCGAAACGCGGGCCTTCTCGCCCCACTCCGCTTAGTTTTACTCCGCCATAAGGCTGAATGTCGAAACGCAAGGTCGGCATGTCGTTTATGACGATTCCTCCGGCGTTTAGCTCGTCTATGGCTCGATTCATAACGCTCAAATCATTGGTAAACACCGAAAACTGCAAACCATAAGGCGAGTTGTTCATGCGAGGAATGGCGTCGTCAAAACTCTCGACTTTTACAAGAGAGACTATGGGAGCGAAAACTTCTTCGCACACTATCGCCATGTCGTCGGTGACGTTGGCCATGACGCAGGGATGAAACATTCTGCCCTCGCGGTGAGGAGGCAAAAGCGCGACGGCGCCCTCTTCTATGGCGGACTCGACCCAGCCCATCGCGCGACTCGCCGCTTCGTCGTCTATGAGAGGTCCCATAAAAGTGTCGTCCTCGTAAGGAGAACCCACTTTTAGTTTTTTCGTCTCCTCGGCCATGAGGGTCGCGAACTCGTCGTAAACTTCCGATTGAACGTAGACGCGTTGAAGGCTGATGCAAACTTGACCGGAGTTCACAAAAGCCCCCAAGGCGCATCTCGCGGCGGCATGCGCCAAATCGGCGCTTTTTTCCACGAAAGTGGCGGCGTTTCCTCCAAGTTCGAGTCCCACTTTTTTTATCCCCGCGCTTTTTGCGATGATGTTTCCAACGGGCACGCTTCCCGTAAAACTAATGACGCGAGGAATGTCGCTTGTAATCAAAGCGCTACCGACCTCGGCGTCTCCATACACCACGCTCAAAGCGTCTTTCACGGCGTAGGGGCTCTCGATGAAAAGTTTCGCGAATTTATAGGAAGTCAGAGGGGCTTCGGGAGTCGGTTTTAAAACGACGGTGTTTCCGGCGACCAAGGCGGGAGCCAATTTATGCGCCACGAGATTTAGGGGAAAATTGAAAGGGGTGATGGCGACTACGACGCCGACTGGTTCGCGACGAAAGAAGCTAAGCGTTTTTTTGCCGCTAGCCATGGCGTCCGTATTGATTGTTTCACCGTGCATGGTTCGCATGGTCTCTGCGGATAAAGTGACTGTTTCGATACAACGTTCCACTTCGACTCTTGCAAAAGCGATGGGTTTTCCGACCTCGTCGGTGATTGTTCTAGCGATCTCTTCTTTTTGTTCTTTTAACTTTTGAGCCACGTCCAAAAGCCAACTGCATCTTTGGGAGAGCGTTGAAGCTTTAGCGGATTTTGTCGCGCTAAGCGCAATTTTTAAAGCTTTTATAGCGTCGTCGGCTCCACAGATTGGAGCTGTCGAAACCACTTCGCCACTGTAAGGACTTTTTCTTTCACTAACGTTTTGAGTCGTTGACTCGGTTGAGCCAAAAAATATTTTTGCTTGCATAAAAATCTCCATGTATTAATAGAGAAATTATAGCGTTTCGGCGCTAACCTACCAACCTCTAATGATCGTATGGCAAGAAACGCAGTCGTTGAGCACTTTTGCGTACTTGGCGCCCGCGTCGCTGTATTTGTCAGCCGCAACGTCTTTTTTTAACGCCTCAAGATGCTCTGTAAGGTTTTCATTGATGTTTTTTGTCACTTGAATTTTTGAGTTGTTTTTAATAAACGTGCTAACGTCCACATGCGTAAAAATAGAGTTCGCGCTTTCAATAGTCTCAACGCCACGAATAATGTCGCTTTTGGAGTTATATATGAAACCTCTTTGAACTTGATTTAGTCCCTGATCCATCAACTTCATCGTTGCGTCAATAGTCGTTTCATTTGCAAAAGTGGCCACAGAAGTTAAAGCCAATGCCAATATAATTTTTTTCACTTAATATCCTTTTAAATTTTTCTTTAAGATTATAGTACGATTTTGAT
>CALDOC010000006.1 GCA_937914675.1 uncultured Sulfurimonas sp. | reverse complement strand
TATACGCACACGCATAGTATAAACGTGAGTATATACGCTTTGAGTTTTGGGGCGTTTTTAAAAATGGACGACGCCAAGCTTAAAGATTTGGGAGTTTCCGCTCTCATGCATGATTTAGGCAAAAGCAAGATAGCTTTAGAGATTATAAACAAACCGGGCAAATTGACGGATGAGGAGTTTACCGAGATGAAAAAACATCCATTAGTCGGCTATCTATTGGCCAAACGCCTCGGCGTTAGTAGTCCCGACGTATTGTCGGGAATCAAACATCATCATGAAAAAGTTGACGGAACGGGTTATCCTGATAGGATAAAGGGCGAAGAATTGTCCCTATTTGCGAAGATAATAGGGATTTGCGACATATTCGACGCGCTCTCGACAAAGCGTTCCTACAAAGACCCCTTGAGCACCTTCGAGACGCTTTATCTCATGAAGCAACATATGAGTCACCATTTGGACATGAAACTGTTAGACGAGTTTATCAAGATGTTTAAACATCAAGAGAAAGATTCATCGCTCCCATAAAAGGACGAAGTCTTCTAAAATCACATCGCTTCTTCGCGGCTTGAGAGTGAGCGTTTCAATCTCAAAATTTTCTATTCTAAGACTCTCTTTGAGTTTTTGAACCTCCTCGTCCAAACTCTCTAGCAACTCTCTCATATCTGCGCGAGTCCGCTCAACGCTCGACTCGACGTTTTGCACGTCGTCCCTCTCTTTAAAAACGCTATGACCTTTTTTCAAAGCCGCGGCGCTTTTTGTCACCGCTGAATTTTTCGAGCCAAAAAACGCTCCAAAAACAGCGAGTCCAATCTCCATAATCGTATCGGTTGTTTTAGCGCTTACGTCCGATCGCTCTTTTTGGAGTCTTCTTTGGAGGGTTTCAAGTTTGTTCTCAAGTCGTTCGTAGCGCGTTTTATGTTTTGCTTGAATCTTCTCTACGTTCTCGTCTCGCATCTCTTTGAGGGCGTCTTCCATGGTTACGAGAAAATCCCGTCTGCTCTCTCCTAGTTTGGACTCCAATTTCAAATCTTTGCATGTAAAAAGCTCTAAATTTTTTGAGTGATAGATAAAATTGACTAGTTCTCTTTCAAAGCCATTAAAATTTCTCGCTTCAAGAACGAGGTTAGGCAAGTTTGCGTAGGAGGCTGTTTGATTTGCTTTTATGGATTTTTTATCCAGTTTTTCTTCTCTCGCGTCTTCAAAATTTACGCTAAAGGTATCTTCGGATAGGTCAAGCTTATAAAAAAGCGCTTCGCTGAGGTCAATCCCTTTTCTCTGATTGTAAAACTTCAGCGTGACTTCGCCGTAGAGATAGGGATAAAAAGGGCTCTTCGCGTTGACGTCGGAGTCGTTGAAGTACTCTTTTATCGTTTGAGAGATTATCGGTTTCGCGCTTGCGCTTGAAGAGGATTTTTGCTCTTTTGGGATTACCTCCGCAATCAATTCTCTCTTTTTATCTTTCATCAAGAGTCTGACGTCGTCTTTGGTCATGGGACCTTTTAGGTAAGAGAGCGTCCATCTCGTTTCAAACTCTCGCGTCTTATCCTCATGAACGTTTTTCAAAATGAAACGTCGTCCTTTGAGCGTCGCTATTTTTGTGGCCATTCGCTCTTTTGAAAGGTCCGATTTTGCGGATAG
>CALDOC010000005.1 GCA_937914675.1 uncultured Sulfurimonas sp. | reverse complement strand
CAAAGAGCAGCTTATTCACCAAAGCGTCGCTTAACGCGTCATGAGCGACTAAAGCGTCTTTAATTCCAAAGTTCGCTTTTTCTTGTTCTTCATTTTTATATAACCTAAGTTCATACCTTAAAATTTGTAAAGAAAAGAATTCACATTCAGGTATCAAATGCTTCGCGACTCTCAAAGTGTCTATGACGTCGCCCTTCCAAACAAAGCCAAAAGAGAAAAGTTTTTCTAAATCAAATTTTATGTGGGGAGAGACTAGAGTGTGCTCATCAAAATTATGCTCTTGTAAATATTTATAGCTTTCACTCTCTTTGAAGGCTGGTTTGTTTTTTATCATTTCATTTGTTATATGGTGTACGCTCGAAGCTTGCGCGGGAATCTTTTTCCCCTCGTTTATCAACTCCCGCTTGTACTCTTGTTTATCAACGTTCACAAGCGCTATTGAGCATATTTTATCTTCATAAGATAATCCAGTAGTTTCAATATCGATAAATATCAGCATTTTTTCACCCTTACTCGTTTACATCTAGCGCTAAGAAAGAGAAATGAAAAGTAACCAGCCACTCCGATAAAAGAGTATAAAACGTAAACGTTAAACCAATCGAAAATAGCGTCGTACGATGTAAATATCTGAGTGAAAATAATCGCTAAAATCATCTCGCTTCCAACTAACCATATTAGAAGCGTTAGCCATTTTCTCCAAACTGGCACCAAATCGCCAAAACCCACGACTTCAATGAGTTCATTTGCATCATCTTTATGGCATCTAATTAAAGTTAATTTATATCCATTGGCGCAACTATTAAAAATATATTTTAGACTTCTAAACAGAGCTAACAAAAGCGTTATGCTCCAAAAAATGACAAACCAAAACTTAAAGATGGAAAAAAGCGCCATATACGCTTCCTCAGTTAAACTCTGAAGTGAATGACTTACATAGATAAAGAAAGTTACTACGAAAGACAAAAACGACGCGCCGAGCACACTGTAAAAAGTAAGTCTTAGAAACCATCTTATCCAAAGAAAAAAGTAAAATTTATTCATCGCTTTTCCTAAAAGATTCCAACATGTCATAATAGCGTTCAAGGGTCATAAAACTTTTTTCGAAACGATAGCGAATAATGAATTCCACAACTTTGTTCTTTAACTCTTCATCAACGCTCTCAACTCTTCCAAAATACGCCAATGACCTGTTTTTGCTCTTTACAAGAGCCTCTTTATCGTAGCTAATCGCTAAAATTTGAAGATATTTTCCTTTTTTTATCTCACCTAAACTATTATGAAGCAAAGAAGCCCCAGATAAATTTATAGCTTTAAATTCAAAAAGTTCTTCAAATAAGTCTACCTTTTTGTCTATGCCAATTTCTGTGTATAATTTTTTTAAAAAAGCCATATTTTCTTTTCTAGCCATCTCATAAGCAGAGATTTTATTTGTTAAGCTTTTCAATCTATCGAGGGCTGAACTCATCAATTTTTCCTTTGCAAAAGTATATCAAAAAAAGCATAATTTAATTTGATACA
>CALDOC010000004.1 GCA_937914675.1 uncultured Sulfurimonas sp. | reverse complement strand
GAGGCAATGAAAAATTATTGAGTTTAGGATCGTAAGACAAAACGCTTGCGCTCAATCTCCTTAAATACTTGAACTCTCTTTTGACAAGAATGAGAAAAATAAAAATAAAAACGAACGCCAACAACGCAAGTTTGAAAGTTAAGGACCTGTTTACTAATTGCAATTCAAGAAAATCGCTATCTGAAAAATGAAGATGCAGACTGCCAATGACCTCGTTTGTCGTTGGGTCTTGTATCTCTTTAGTGCTAAAATCAATATTGATCGCTTCTTTTTTATCCCCCATTTCATGCTTACGCCTTGCTTCGTTATTGGCGTACTCGTACACAATTTTATTGGCGCTATCTTTCAATTCAATAAAAGTAATGTCTGGATTTTGCTTAGCGATATAATCTAAATAATCTTTATTCTCATTATCTAAGCCAAACGAAATGTTTAAAGCCAAAATTGGAGAAATCGTATTGACAAGCAGAAGATTTTTTGATTTTTTAGCTTTAAAAAATTGATGTGAAACATTATTGAAAAGTTGGTATATTTCTACGCTTCCCAATAAAAGAATAAAGAAAAACACTCCAAAAAGCACTTTAAATTCAATGCTAATGTCACGATGAAACTTAAGAATTTTATCTATCATTTTTCACTATCCATATAAATTTTAGACACCCTTATCAAAAGATTGTCAAGTGTAATCCGTTTGTCCCTGATAGATTTCATGTTGACGAAAGGAATAACGTTCCTCCCGATGAATAAAGACATGTCAGCCCCTTTTTCAAGAAAAGAAATATTGTAAGACATTGTCAGAATACTATTTTTTTTAAAGAAAAAAATGGCGTTTTGAATCTGCGTCTCGTCAGAATTGAAGAGAAAAGAGAGTTGCGAGTTTGCGCATAATTGTACATTTTCATAATTTGTCCGCATAATTTTTATGGGGTAATTTTTAAGACCATCCGGATAGTTGCTCTTGATTTTATCTTCTAATGATTGAGCGACTCTTTCATCAAGTTTATCATGAAGCACGCATATCTTTATCTCATTTTCTATTTTATCTTTTTGACTACTCATCATAACAAATCGCGGCAGCATTTTTGAGTAAATGTTAAGAATGTCGTCATTATAATTTGCGGCGTTTAAAGAGCAAAAGTTTGATAAAGTTAACAATAAAAAAAGTTGAAAACGAAACATATTAAAAAACAAACTCAATCCTTTAAATTATTAAGTAAAACATATTAGTTAATTTACAGTAACATACAGCTTATAAAATAATATTGGGGTGAAATTCTTTATGAAAAATAATTCTTTATTAACGTTAATCGCCCTCTTTTATGGAGTCTCTTCCTATGCCCAAGAAATCCCGGTGGAGGATTTTGAGTCTCTTTTAAACAATATGAGCGATCTTGCGACAAAAAAATCTTTAAACGTAGATTATTTGCCATCTGTCGCAACTATTGTCAACGCGCAAACGTTTATTGACGCCGGAGTCGTAAACGTAGGTGAAGCGCTAAGCATGTTACCCGGATTTCAAATTCAATTAAGCCCGATGGGTTACTCCATGACAACGGTAAGAGGATTGAAAAATCCTAATGCGTACCTCTCAGATAAAATCAAAATCCTTGTTGATGGTGTTACGCTCAATAATGAAGTTTCAGGTTCAAGCAATTTGTATATGGATTTTCCAATGCAACTTGTTGAAAAAATCGAAGTTCTGCGCGGCCCAAACTCCACTATCTATGGCTCAGGCGCGTTTTATGGAACCATTAACATAATTACTAAACTTGGTAATTCCAAAGAAGAGAATCAAATTTTCTTAGGCGCTGGAAGTTATGACTACATGACCGCCGGAGCCAACGTTTACAATGTTTCAAAAGATTGGAAAATTTTCGCCGACGGATACTACCAAAGAAACGACAAATCGCTTGGCGTTGATGGCAGCGGCGTTGGAACGGATGAGGCGATGAAGGATTTTTCTTTAGGGTTTAGAGCCATTAATGATGGGTTTGAATTTTTAACGCGATTTAAACAGAACGTTTCTGGTAATTTTTACAGTTTTGAAGCTAAACTTGACCCAATCCCAACGGCGCCAAAAGAACATAAAAACTCCTATTTTTTCTCGCAACTCTCCTATGAAACTCTACTCAACGATTACAAACTCACAATAAAAGCGAATTTTTCTCATCGTGAGTTGGATGAGGGCGCAAATATTGACAGTATTGTCGGAAGCGCTAGTAAATTTTCAGTTGTTGACGTAGATATGCAAGAGGGCTTTTTTTATCAAGAGAAGCAAAAAGAACAAAATTTTGAGACAGAAGTAACACTCTTGCTCCCAGAGATAAAAGCAAATGATATTTCTATAGGCGCTGGTGCAAGATATGTAAAGGTTACCCAAGACAATTACTACAATAGCGTTGAAAACGCCATTACGCAAAACAAGAGCGCGATTTTATCGCATGTAAACTACAGCTCTTTTAGATATCGTGAAGAAACCGAGCCGGCGTTCTGGGCAAATCCAACGACAAGCTTCTTAAAAAAAGGAGTTAACCGCTCAATCGTCTATGGCTATGTTGAGGACCTTATATCCATAAACAAAGACATTGACGTTATTTTAGGACTGCGCGCCGACAACTATTCAGATTTTGGAACCCAGTTTAGCAAAAGAGCGGCGGTTGTTTATAGAGCCTTTGATAAAACAATCTTTAAACTTCTTTACGGTTCGGCTTTTCGCGCGCCTACGCTTACGGAAGCTTACGCGAATGGACACATAA
>CALDOC010000003.1 GCA_937914675.1 uncultured Sulfurimonas sp. | reverse complement strand
TATCTAATTTTTGCTTTTGACTTAATTATTGGTAGTTTTTAGAGGTTCCCTTAATTTATAAAAAATCCAAAACTTGCAAAAAATTATAAATAGTTGTAAAATACACAGTATATACATATCTTGGAGAATAGATGTTGTTTAAAAATAAAAGCTTAATGTATAACTATGAAAAAAATGAACTCTTAAAAAAAGAGAGAGGCATTGGCTTTGAAGATGTTATTTTATCACTTGAAAATGGAGACTTACTTGATGATATTTCCCATCCAAATAAAGAGAAATATCCTAATCAAGATATTTTTATTATTTTCATAAGAATTAAGGATTATGTATACTTAGTGCCTTATGTTGAGAGTGAAGATGAAATATTTCTAAAAACAATTATTCCATCAAGAAAAATGAATAAAAAATATTCAAAAGGAGTTAACAATGACTAATTTAGATGAATTTGAACTTGACATATTAAAAAGTGTAGAAAATGGAGAATGGAAAAGTAAAGGTAATATTGCCAAACGTACAGAAGAGCTGCAATCTATTATCAAACATCAAAAGAAAAAAGCAATTTCTATAAGAATTTCAGAGAATGATTTGTATGAACTTAAGAGAAGGTCACTAGAGAGTTCTATTCCCTATCAAAATTTAATACAAATACTTATACACCAATTTACAACTGATAAAATTAAGTTGAGTGTTTAAGAGATAACAAGTACGAGGAGACCAATAATTTACCCTAGCGGGAAAATTATTGCTCACGACAAACGTTAACTGTTCTACTACACTACACCACTGTGAGTGAATCTCCACTTTAAAAGGCTAAAAAATGAACTCCCTAAGCATCTTCGGAACAAGTAGCGACGCTGGCAAATCCACCCTTAGTTTCGCCATCACTTATCTGCTTCACCATCGCGGTATAAAAGTTGCCCCTTTTAAGGCTCAAAACGTCTCCAACAATTCCCAAGTCACGGACGAGGGCGGGGAAATCGCCATTCCTCAGCATTTCGCGGCGGAGTCCATCGGGCTTCGCACTTCGCCAAACATGAACCCGATTTTGCTCAAATCTGGCGGAAACTCCAAGGCTCATGTCGTTCTCAACGGAAAGAGCGTGGCGACCAAGGACGTGTGGGGTTATTATAGAGAGATTGATTCGCTTAAGCCTCATGTGAAAAAAGCTTTTGAATCCTTGCTGAGCGAGTATGAGATGGTCGTGGCGGAGGGCGCGGGGAGTCCCGTCGAACTCAATCTCATGGAGAAAGACCTCTCCAACGTTTATGTCGCCGACGAGTTTAACACAAAAATCATCCTAGTCGCCGACATACAAAGGGGTGGGGTGTTCGCGTCCATCTATGGGGTTTACCACCTCTTGCCCGAAAAACTTCGTAACAACGTTATAGGCGTCATCGTCAACAAGTTTCAAGGAGACATGCGGCTTTTTGACGAGGGGGTGAAAATCATCGAAGAGGAGTTCAAGATTCCCGTTTTAGGGGTTGTTCCATTTAAGCCTTTCAACCTTGGCTTTGAAGATGGCGAGTCGCTCATGAACTACGTGCAAGAGACCTCAAAGGCGATACTCAAAGTCGGAGTGATAAGGCTTCCCCACATCAGTAACTTTACTGATTTTGAGCCTTTAGTCGTCGATGAAGAGATTGAACTCTCTTTCATCTCAAACCCAAGCGAGGTTGCGAGTTGCGACTTGCTGATCGTGCCCGGAAGTAAAAGGGTCACGCATGATTTGGAGTGGTTGAGACGCAGAGGTTTTGAAGCGGCGCTTTTAAACGAAGAGACGAATATCGTCGCGATTTGCGGTGGTTATGAGATGATGTTTGAAGAGATTTTAGACCCTCTTCACATAGAGTCGGAAACGCAAATCACTAAAGGTTTTGGAAGATTTAAAGGGAGCGTTCTTTTCGCGGAGAAAAAGATAGTGAAAAAAGGCTCTTACAATCTTCTTGGAATTATGGTTGATGGATATGAGATTCATAATGGCGTCGCAAAGAGAAAAGCAAAACGAGAGAAGAGACTTTACGGTACGTTTATACATGGGATTTTTGAGAACGACGCCTTGCGTCACGCGATTTTTTCAGACTTAAACTCCTCCTACGTTGGTTATGACTTTAAAGAGTTCAAAGCCAAGGCGATAAAAGAGTTTGCGACTCACATACAAACGCATGTGAACATGGATAAAATTGAAGAAGGCGTCAGAGTTGAAAACATATAATATTTTTACAAACAAAGAAGATAGTTTACCAAAGGGCAAAGCTGATTTTTTACTTGCCGTAAGCGTTAGCAAAAGTAGTGAAGAGGATGTTTTACTCACTCCCACCCTCGACGCCGAGTTCATCATCACTCAAAAGGTTTTTTCTCATGGCGAACTCGCTCAAACGCCCCATGGAGTTCCGACTTTGGCTCTTGTGACGAGAGCCGTTCACAACCTTCATCCTTTTAGCGCCATGGAAATTTTAGATTTAGGTTTAGAAATAAAACCGCAACGGATTTTTATAAATGACTTTAACGTCTCTAAGCGAGCGAATATCGACGCAAAAGAGATTTTTCGCAAAGGCATGAACTTTGGACATGCTTACGAGCTTAAGGGCGCTTATCTGATTTTGGCAGAGAGCGTTCTTGGGGGAGAGACGACGGCCGGAGCTTCGGTTTTGGCGCTTGGATACGATTGCGCCGATGCGTTTTCATCGAGTTGCGTAGAGATTGAAAAAGCCCTTGCCTTGACAAACGCGAACATGAGTAGATTTGAAAAACTCTCTCTCGTGAGCGACAACATGCTTTTGTTTTGCGCTGGATTTTTGCTAGAGGCTACTCGAAGGTTTCATGTGGTTTTGGCGGGAGGAGCGCAAATGGCGGCTTGTCTTCTCATAGCGGACGCTCTTAAAGAGGACGCGTTGATGCGTCTAAAACATGACAACGTAACTCTTGCCACAACGGCTTGGGTGGCTCACGACGCAAACTTGGACATAACGCGTCTGCTCTCGCTTTTAAGTTACTCGCCTCATGCGATTTATACCGACTTTAGTTTTGAAGATACAGAGATGGAAATCCTCAAAAGATATGAGGAGGGCGAGCAAAAAGATGGCGTTGGAGCTGGCGGCGCGCTCGCTTACGCATCTTCGAACAATCTTACAAATCAGGAAGTTCTCGAAGCGATGGAACTAATCATGTACGCAATGTAGCGAAAGCGCTTTTCCAGTTAAGTAACTGTATGATATAGTCATGTATCAAAAATTAGGATTCCGACATGGTTCATTTTATCTCTAAATTAAAACTCTCGGTTATGTTTTCCATTATCTTCGCGATTGTCTTCATTGCCATATCTTCCGTTTTTTACGTCAGTGATTATATTTCCCAAAAAAACACTTTACAAAACAACTTGAAATCAAAAGCACAATCCATACTTGATTTTGCGGGTGTGCTTCTTGAATCAAGAAATGAAAAATTCTTCAGCGGGGAATCTTCTGAAATTCCTCAGGTTATTCAAAATGAGATATTCGACAAGTTTACAACTATCTCGGATGGCAAAGTTTTTTATAAAGAGGCGTCTAAAAATCCCACGAGCGAGAAGAATAGGGCGGTTGATTATGAAATAACAATGATTGACTTCTTTAAGAAAAACCGAGACGTTAAACAAAAAGAGGAGTACGTCACTCATGACTCTAAAGAGTATTACATGTTGTCTCGACCTATGATTAGCGAAGAAAAATGTTTGGCGTGCCATCCAACTTGGGCTCTTAACGAAGTGATAGCGATAGAAGACGTTCGCATTGATTTGAGTGATTTTAACGACGCGATTAACTCTACCGTAATATCGCAGTTAGTTACGTTTTTGCTAAACATAATAAGCATCTTGGTTTTAATGCATGTCCTCTTTAGTAAATTTGTCGCGGCGCGCATAAACAAAGTTCTTAAAATAATTTTTAGAGTCGAGCGCGGAAATTTCGTCATCGAAGATTTGATGAAACATGAAAAAAGTCAACAAGGCAGCTCGGACAACGAGATAGATAGACTCTTTAGGCACCTGCAAATAATGGTCGACGCGCTCAAGCCCGTCATCACCAACGTCGTCGCACAAAGCAAACAGATGGCGTTTGAAGCTAGTTACGGATACGTAAAGATAGATGAAACCAATAGGTTTGTGGAAACTCAAAATCGCATGCTGGATAACGCGCATGAAAATATCGAAAAAGTTCTAAAGCTAAATGGTTTGGCGGGAGATAAGCTTGATGAATTGCTGATAAGCTCCGATGACTCAAAAAACAAGATTCAAGATGGACAAAATGAAGTTAAAAGCAATTTGCAAGAGAGTTTGCAAGCGGAAACGTCCATGCAAGAGACCATATCGTCCATCCAAGCTCTTCGTAGTTTCTCTGACGAGATTTCTCAAACGTTGGAAATTATCACAGACATAGCCGATGAGACAAATCTCATAGCGCTCAACGCAGCGATAGAAGCCGCTCGAGCCGGAGTGCATGGAAGAACGTTCTCCGTCGTCGCCGATAAGATTCGCGAACTTGCCGAAGTCTCTTTGAGTAACGCCCATGACATTAGAGAAGTGCTGATAAACATTCACAAATATATAGACGTCGTTTCTCAAAACGCGGCTGGAGCTAAAGTCATGATAAAGCGTTTGTCGAATAGTTCAGTAATCATTGATGACAGATTTGCAAGCATAAAAAACTCTATAGACTTAATCTCTTCCACCTTGGGAAATTTTCAACATGAGTTTGGCATAGAATCGTCGGCGCTGAAATCTACCTCAAAAGACTTGGACAAGGTAAAAGAAATCAGCACCATTTTGGCGAAAAACGCGAGTAACTCACAGTCTGTCATGAACTCTCTAGTGCAAAAAGGTGGAGGGCTTAAGAGTTTGGCGGATGGTTTTGAAATCGTTACCAACAGTAGAAGCGTGCGAAGAACGATAGTGACGCCACCTTTGAAGGTGGAGGTGCGCGTTGGTTCTAACGTCATTCCTGAAGCGTACATTTTTGATCGTTCTGAGAATGGAGTCTCTTTTTATTCCCTCAACTCTCAAAACTTGCAGTTATCCATAGGAACAAAAGGAAAATTGATACTTTCCCAAGAGCTTCATGGGGAAAAAGAGATTAGTTTTGACATAGTGTACATAAGCGAGGAGGAGTTGAAAGAGATTTTCTTTTATGGCGCAAAAGTGGTCTAAAAGTAAAACGCGACTCCTTGGCGATAAAGGAGTCGCGCGTTCATCGCGTGAAAAAAGTAAAAGCGTTTAGTTGCTTTCCACCGCGCGGTCGTTTAGCTCTTGAAC
>CALDOC010000002.1 GCA_937914675.1 uncultured Sulfurimonas sp. | reverse complement strand
CGTATCCTCTTTTGTCGACATGAGAAAATATTACCCGACCATGGGAATCGATAGAATTTGCGCGGTTGAAGCCGTGAAAAACGCAGTTATTGTAGACGCTGGTAGCGCGATAACGGTTGACATTGTTGAAAATGGAGCGTTTGAGGGTGGATTTATCTATCCAGGCTTGCAAGCCATGAGTAAAACGTACTCAAATATATCTCCAGCTTTGGCTTATTCATTTAACTTTGAGTGTGACTTGGATATAATGCCAAGAAATTCACAAGACGCCATTAGTTACGGCTACTTAAAAACTCTTTATCTTGAAGTTACTTCTCATAAGTTGCCTATAATTTTAACGGGTGGAGACGCTGAAGATTTTAAGAAAATATTTAAAGACGCTAAGGTCGATGACAAATTGATTTTTAGCGGAATGAAAAAGATTATACAAAAGGCTAACATATGTTAACGGTTGCACTCCCAAAAGGTCGAATAGCTAAAGAGACGTTAGAGATATTCGAGACTATCTTTGGTGATAGTTTTAAGTTTGATGACAGAAAGTTGATTTTAGAGACTCCTAAATTTCGTTTTTTACTTGTAAGAAATCAAGACGTCGCCACTTACGTTTATCATCAAGCGGCGGACATTGGAGTGGTGGGACTTGACACTTTGGAAGAGCAGGGGCTTGACGTAGTGCGTCTGCTTGATCTAAAACGCGGCATATGCAAAGTTTCCATTGGCATGAGAAATGGCGAAAAACTTGATTTGACAAAACCAGAAATTAAAGTCGCCTCCAAAATGGTAAACATTACTAAACGCTATTTTGAAGAGAGGGCTGTAAGCGTTGAAATTATTAAACTTTATGGTTCCATAGAACTCGCCCCTTTGATAGGACTCGCCGACATGATCGTTGACGTCGTTGAAACTGGCGCGACCATGAAGCAAAATGGTTTAGAAGTCGTTGAAGACATCATGACAAGTTCCACATACTTGATAGCCAACAAAAATAGCTACATCGCTAAAAAAGACGAAGTGTTGGACATTTATGAAAAGATAAACGCAATAATACAAGCTGAGCAAAAAGCTTAATATGACAAACTTGGACTTATACGCGAAAGCCGAACATCTTTTGGGCATCGAAGAAGCCACTGAGGCCCTTTATGATTTGTATCGCTCCGAGCTTGACGATTACGATATAAAGACTCTTTTAGACGTTGGTTGTGGTCGCGGTGGATTTATGAAGAGAATGACCAGCGATGGCGTAATTTGTAAAGGCGTTGATTTAAGCTCCGTTATGGTGGAAGAGTGCAAGTCCATTGGTCTTGACGCTGAGTGTATCGACGTGGCAAAGGCGCAAGGAAAATACGACGCGGTTGTGAGCGTCTTTGACGTGCTTAACTTTTTAAATGAAAAAGAGTTACTCGAATTTTTAAACGCGGTTGCCGATAGATTGAATGACGATGGAGTTTTCATAGCGGACATAAACACTCGTTATGGATTTAGCGACGTAGCCGAGGGAACCATGAGTAGTGATCGAGATAATGAATTTTTATCGGTTGACGCAACTTTTGAAAATGATGAACTGCATACGAAGTTTACGCTTTTTGAAAAGAGTGAAGATGGAAAATATACAAAATATCAAGATACAATAATCCAATATTTTCATAAAATTAAAACGTTTCAAAAGTTGGATGGATTGAAGCTTATAGAGAAACAAACTTTTTCTCTTTATGACAAGGAAGACAAAACTCTTTTAATATTTAAGAAACGATAATCAAGAATATTTTTTATTTTTGATGATTTTTTACTGAATGGTTAATTTTTTGTTTTGAGATTTTATTGTTGAAGTTGGATGGGGTGAAGGGATTCGAACCCCTGAATGGTAGCACCAAAAGCTACTGCCTTACCGCTTGGCGACACCCCATCATACGATTGGTTGCGGAAACAGGATTTGAACCTGTGACCTTCGGGTTATGAGCCCGACGAGCTACCGAACTGCTCTATTCCGCGAAATTTTTCAAGTTTTAGTTATAAGTTTAACTCATTTCTTTAACTTGACGGAATTATAGCAAATTTTATTTTAGAATGCAAGTGTTTTTGAACAAAAAATTTTGATTTTATCAAATTTTATATTTTACGCTTTTTCTTAATGATTTTGCATGATATAATTGACTTCTTAGTTAAAACAATAAAATGGACAAAGATGATTTTAAACAGTGATTGGTTGGCTTTTTTTAATGATGAATTTAAAAAAGATTATTTTGTAGAACTACAAAAATTCGTAGAAGAAGAGTATAAAACAAAAACGATATTTCCTAAGTATGAAAATATCTTTAGGGCTTTTAATTTAATAGCTCCGCAAGACGTAAAAGTCGTCATAATAGGTCAAGATCCATATCATGGGCTCAATCAGGCGAATGGCCTGGCATTTTCGGTTTGTGAGCGATGCAAGATACCGCCTTCATTAAGAAATATATATAAAGAGCTACTTGACGATGTGTCATGTGAGACTCCAGCTTCTGGCAACTTGACAAAATGGGCCGAGCAGGGCGTTTTGCTTATCAATAGCGTTTTAAGCGTTGAAGAGTCTAAACCTAATTCTCATAAAAATAGGGGATGGGAGATATTTAGCGATAGCGTCATTCGTAAACTTTCATATCAATATGAAAATATGGTTTTTATTTTATGGGGCTCCCCATCACAAAAGAAAGAGGCTCTGATAGACACGAGCAGACATCTGATTTTAAAATCCGCTCATCCTTCGCCACTATCGGCGTATAGAGGTTTTTTTGGCTCAAAGCCTTTTTCTAAAGCTAACGAGTATCTGAAAGAACACTCAAAAGGAGCGATAGAGTGGTGTCTTATTTCACAATAAACTCCGCTGTAACCGGTAAATGATCGGAATAGCCTTTTGCCGTATGTTTATAAGGTTTTTTTCTTGTTGTTTGCCATCTGTATATTTGTTTGCCTTTAAACAGATATTGGGCTTTGTATGATTGGATTGAGTCATGTTTATACTTTACGTCGTTATCATTTAGAAGCGATTGAGAAATAAGCATGTTGTCCATAGCCTCTTTTTTGCCACTAAAAATATACGAGTATCTCTGATCCTCCTCCTCGTCATACCATAAGTTGTAAAAATTTTCTTTGTCAGGCTTAGTTTGCGACGCTCTGCTTTTTTGGAATTTCGTGCCTAGAACGTCATTGATTCCCGTCTTTCCTCCAGTATCGTTAAGTTTTCTTTTTCTGAGAAACTTGATGTTTTCTTCATAGTCGGAATTAAAGTCGCCGAGTAAAATTATATTTTTGTCAAAGCCGAGTTCTCGCACTCTGCTTTTTACCTTTTTTGCTGAAATTATTCGCATGCTTTCAGGTCCGGATTTGGCTTTCCAGTGATTGACCAATATAAACAAATCTTTGCCATTGATTTTAAATTTCGCTTCCAAAACATTTCTGTATTGATAAGAGGAAGTCACGGCTATCTCTTTAGCGTAGACAAAAGGTAGTTTGCTTAAAATTGCAACGTTAACTGTGGTGTTTTTCGAGTCCGCAATTTTAAAATACTCATAATAAACTCCAGCTTGTTTTAAAGAAAATCGTAAATCCTTGAGCGCTTGAAGAGACTCTATCTCTTGCAAAGCTATAACGTCGGCGTTTAACTCTTTGATTACTTTAGCGATGTTTTTGAGTTTGACGTCGTATGTTTTTTGATTCCAGTTCGCGTTTGTGTTTGGAACGTACTCTGGGTATTCCCGTCCGCTTTTGCGCAAGTCAAATAAATTTTCTACGTTGTAAGTCGCTATTTTCAAAGTTGTCTCTCCAAACATTAGAGTGCTTAAAAAAAACAGGAGAAAAAAAATTCTCACTATTTTATGCCGTTTAAACGAAGAAGTCTATCAGTATCCGCGTCTCTACCCATAAGTTCTTGAAAAAGAATTTCCATGCTTTTAGAACCTCCGCCGTTTAAGATGATTTCACGATATTTTTTGGCCGTTTTTGAATCAAAAATTCCTTCGTCAACCACGCTATAAAACACGTCGGCGCTTAGAACTTCCGCCCATTTGTAGCTATAATATCCAGCCGCGTATCCACCCGAAAATATGTGAGAAAATCCATTTTGAAACTTGTTGTACTCGGGAGCTTTTATAAGCGCCGTGTCCGCTCGTATCTCGTTTAAAAGGTTTTGCACTTCTTCGCCTTTGTAAACTTCGGAGTGGAGTTTAAAATCAAAGATGGAAAATTCCAACTGTCTGAGCATTCCCATGGCGGATAAAAAGTTTTTGCTTCTTACGAGTTTTTCTATCATTTCGTCTGGGATTGTTTCTGCGCTTTCATGATGGGTCGCAAAGAGCTTGAGCACTTGAGGCTCATAAGCGAAGTTTTCTAAAAACTGTGATGGAAACTCAACCGCGTCCCACTCTACGCCATTGACTCCGCTCACCTCATTTTCATTTACGCCACTGAGCGCATGGTGGATCGCGTGACCCATTTCATGAAAAAGGGTCACTACGTCGTCATGTCTAAGCAGAGAAGGGTTGCTCTCGCTTGAAGCTGGAAAATTGCACACTATAAACGCGGAAGCGAGTTGTTCACGAGCGTCTTCGTCCAAACAGTGCGTTTGAAAGTTATGCATCCAAGCGCCACCGCTTTTAGACTCTCTCGCTTCTAAATCGAGATAGAGTCTGGCTTTTAGTTTTCCATCCACATGAAGGTCGTAGGAGAAGGCTTTCTCGTGCCATAATTTTTCGTCGACTTTGACAAAACTAACGCCAAAGAGCTTGTCTAAAAAGTTAAACATGCCATTGACGACGCTTCTTTGTTCAAAGTATGGGCGATACTCCTCTTCGTCTATGTCGTAACGCTCTTTTTTGAGTATTTCCGAGTAAAAAGCGCTGTCAAAGCTCTCTAGCGTTTTAGGCGCTATCGCTTGGAGTTCTTTAAGCTCTTCATGCGCTTGCGCTTTTGAATTTGTTATAAGTCTCGTTAAAAAGTCCACAACCTTTTTTTCATCTTTAGCCATTTTTGAAGAGAGTGAGTATTGCGCGTAATTGTCAAAACCCAAAAGTTTGCTCATCTCGTTTTTTAAAGCCAACAATTCGTCAATTATAGCCGCGTTTTGCGGCGCGCGCGTTACGTAAGCGCGGTACAACTCTTCTCTGATTTGTGCGTTTTTACCATAGGTCATGTAGGCGACGTACGAGGGCATTTGAAGAGTGAACTTGTATTTCGTCTCTCCATCTTCTTCAAACTTCGCGCTCTCTTTGTCGCTAGCTGGGACGCCGTCTACGTCGGCTTCGTCGGTGATGACGTACTCGTAAGCGTTTGTCGCGTCAAGAACGTTTTGAGAGAAGTTGTTTGAGAGTTCGCTTAGTTTGACGTTTATCTCTTGAAGTCTCGCCTTCGTTTTCTCGTCCAAATGCGCGCCGCTCAACTCAAAATGCTTTATATTGAGTTCTAAAACTCTGTTTTGTTCATGGTTGAGACTCTCTTTTTCATTTGCGAATATCTCTTTGTAAGCGTTGTAAATCTCTAAACTTTGCGAGAGTTTGGTTGAGTACTCGGTAATGATTGGAAGCGAATCGCTATATACTTTTTGCGTCTCATTCGAGTTGTTCACAGAGTTGAGATGAGAAAGCGGAGTGAAAAAATGTCCCAAACGCTCATCCATTATCTGCATGGGTTTTACAAAGTTGGCGTAAGTTTTTTTATCTTGTTTGAGCAACTCTTTTACTTGTTG
>CALDOC010000001.1 GCA_937914675.1 uncultured Sulfurimonas sp. | reverse complement strand
CCATTGATCTTGGTCTTAATGGAACTCTGCAGTTTGCAAGTACCCCTTTTAACGTGATAAACGGCTTGGCTACAAACATTGTCGGCATAAATTTTGATGAAGTTGGCAAGGTGAATATTCAACTACAAGATACGACATGGGCGGCGGTGGATATTAACAATGCTGACACTTCGGCCGATTGTAGCGCAAATGGAGCTTATGTTTGCGGTGACGTAAACGCGACGTTTATTCCCGACCATTTTACTCTTACTAACGCGCATCTTCAAAACAATAAAGCGTCAACTTTTACGTATCTTTCAAACGATTTAAACATTTCATCAGGCTTTGACGTGACGATTGAAGCTAGAAACGCCAAAGACGGCAAAACAAGCAACTTTGATTCGGCTAGCTGGGAAAATCCCGTAAATATGACTTTTACTCTTCCCGTTATTGGAGCCATGACTGAACATAAAAGTGAAATAACCACAACGCAAAAGTTAGGATTTGGCGCTGGAACCAAAACAATTAATTATTCGGATACCAACGCTTCGGCAAATCTTACATTTAACTACGTTAGAGATTCTAGCGTCGCTATCAATCCATTTGTGATAAATGGTTCTAGCGTCGACATTAACGCTTCTTCTTTATATGCCTCTTCAACTGGCGCAACCGCTACGGTTGTTGGCGGAGTAAAGCCCGATCAAAACGTTACTTTTATTTACGGTCGCACAAACGCGCCAAGACAAAAGTTTATAGACGACGCTACAGCTTCCAATCATGACGCGTTCATCTACTATGAAGCGTATTGCGACGCCGTTGGGTGTCCAAACGCGTTGCTTCCCGATGGAACCCTATCAACTTTTAATGACGACCCAAGATGGTTTATAAACACGCAACATGCGTCTACGGATGGCAACGCTTCAAACGTTCAAGAGAAAAAATTATCAGGTGACGTTGAAATTTTGAACGCAAACCAACCAACAGGGAATCATCCTGACAAAATGACGGTGAAATACACTGGCGGCGGTTATCCTTACCTTACCACGATGGAAAACAACGCCTCCTCTTGGTTGCTTTACGACAAGTATAACGCGGGCGCGCAAAAAAATGAGTTTATACTTGAGTTTTACAAAGACTCGGGTGGATACGTGGGTTCTGGTAAAAGTACTTCCGACGTTAACGTGACTCGCTCAAATACGCTAAACGTAAATGAGAACAAATCATGGTGGTAAGATTTAGACGAGCCTTCACTCTTATAGAACTGATTTTCGCCATCGTCATCATAGCTATATCGGTCATCTCTTTGCCTATGATGACGCAGGTGACTTCCTCAGGAGTGGCGGGAAATTTAGAGACTCAAGAAGCGATATTTAAAGCGATAGTTTTAACGAAATCGGCGGTTGGCGAAAATAGTTTTGCGGCAGTTGACAATATTGTTCAGACAACGCAGAAGGACGTCTCTTCGGACATAGGATTGGTAAATTACAAGTTCAATCAAAAGTACACGTTGGAAGTAACTCCAAACGCGACTTTTAATGGCGAAACCAGCGCGGACATCAAGAAAGTAACCACTAAGATTTTTAATGAGAGCGCCGTTTTGTTGGCTAGTTTCTCAGCGTATAAATTTAATTATTAGGACTGGCATGAGAAATAAAAACGCGTTTACCATGATAGAGCTTGTCTTCGTCATAGTCGTCATGGGCATCATAGGGAAGTTTGGAACGGAATTTTTGGCGCAAGCGTATAGAAGTTTCATCTCAACGAAAATACAAAACAAATACCAAAATCAAAGCGCGACGGCGATAGAGTTTATAGCCAAAAGATTGCAGTATAGGATTAAAAGTTCGGTAGTCGTGCGAAATGTAGCCACTTTTTCAGATTACGAACTTTTAGAAGGCTTTACTAGTTCGGGATACGACGTCCTCGAGTGGATCGCTTACGACGCAGAGGGTTTTCGAAATGGCGCTTGGAGTGGAATCTACTCCAAGTCCGCATCAGGCGCCCAACTTGATTCTCCAGAAAGTAATAAGACTCAGATAAACGAGTTGATTTTGGCGCTCTCCGACACTAACGCGAGCATAAGCGACGCGGCCATTTTTTTCATAGGAAGCGACAGTTCAAAAGATAGTTGGGGCTGGGATGGAGTGGCGTTTACCGACTTTAGCAATTCCATGAAACCAATCAAAGCGGGAACGGCTTTAACTCAATTTGCTTCAAACGTTACAGGCGTTGATTTTTTAAACATAGACGTTAAAAATAATATCTATAACAGTTACCAACTCTCATGGACGGCAAACGCGATAGTCTTTGACAATGCGACGCAAGAGTTATGGTTTTACTATGATTATCAACCATGGAAAGGTGAAAAATATACGGACGCGACTACAAAAAAGTTTCGTATCATGGAAGAAGTCTCCGACTTTAAGAAAAAACAACGCAAAGGCGTCATGACGATAAAAGTATGTTCCATCAATACCAAACTTAAAGATTTACCAGAACAAGAGTTTCTTACATGTAAGGAAAAAACAATATTATGACGCGTCAAAAAAGAGCCGGCATGGCTATGATAATGGCGATAGCGGTTTTGGTGATAGTAGGCACGATTATGGCTCTTTCCATAGCGATGACCAGCCAAACGACTAAAAGAAATTTAGATATGTATTTATACGAACAAATAGAGATGTTAGCAGACTCCGCTAGAGAGTACGCCATGTACAAAATCGACAATAACGCGACGCATTGCGGAGAGAGCGGTTTCAATATACTCGGACAAGACGCCTTTTATGATGTTAGCGTCGCTATCAAATACGTGACGAGCAATGGATGCGTTGATGGGGTTGCCGCGAACAACTTTATCACTGATTCGGACTTACAACAAGACACCGCAATCATAGACGTCACCGTGTCTGTGGACAAAACTCAAACCAATACCACGGAAGATATAAGATTTTACAAAAAATATATAGAAAATATAAAACCTTAACCTTTTAACGCTATAATTTATGACATTTAAGTTACAAAAGGATTTTATTATGA